>CACXNN010000079.1 GCA_902768995.1 uncultured Eubacteriales bacterium
TCCACTGTCTTTTCTGACTTATCCACGGTTATTTCGTGGTTGTCCACCGTTTTTATGCGAGCCTTCTCATGCATAGTCGCCATGTCCGAATTCTCCAGGCCCTGGAGTATCTGCCCCGCCCGGGCGATCACCGCATCGGGGATGCCCGCGAGCCGGGCCACTTGCACGCCGAAGCTTTTATCGGCGCTGCCTCGGACGATCTTGCGCAGGAACAGGATGTCCTCCCCGATCTCCTTCACGGAGATGCGGTAGTTCTTCACACCGGGCAGCTGCCCTTCCAGTTCAGAAAGCTCGTGGTAATGGGTGGCGAAGAGGGATTTGGCGCCGCAGTTGTTCTCGTCGGCAATGAATTCCAACACTGCCCAGGCGATGGAAAGGCCGTCGTAGGTGCTGGTCCCGCGTCCGATCTCGTCCAGGATGAGGAGGCTGTTTCGAGTGGCGTTGTTGAGGATGTTGGCCACCTCGCTCATCTCCACCATGAAGGTGCTCTGCCCCATGGAAAGGTCGTCGCTGGCGCCGATACGGGTGAAGATACGGTCCACCAACGAGATATGGGCCGACTCCGCCGGCACGAAGGCGCCCATATGGGCCATGAGGGCGATGAGGGCCACCATGCGCATGTAGGTGCTCTTACCGGCCATATTGGGCCCGGTGATGATGAGCAGCCGATTCTCCCCCTGATCCAGCAGCACGTCGTTGGGGATGAAGCCGTCCTGCAACGTCCGTTCCACGATGGGATGCCGACCGTTGCGGATGGAGATGACCCCACGCGTCCCGGACCTGGCTATAGAGCTCCCCTTCCAGCTTGATGAGACGCTCGTTGGCCGTCAGGATGCGGTTCTCGATATCCTTCAGCTCCGGCGTGATGTATCGCTCTGCGTTGGTCAGGGTCTGCTTGCGCTGATAGTAGTAGGGCACCTGGCCCACGAAGGACTTGGTCACCTCCAGGAAGTAGCCAAAGACCTTGTTGAAGCCGATGCGCAGGTTCTTGATGCCCGTGCTCTCCCGCTCCCGGGTCAGCACGTCGTCCAGCCACTTCTTGGCGTTGCCGGAGATGTCCCTGAGCTCGTCCACCTCCTGATTGTATCCGGACCGGATCACGCCCCCTTCCTTTAGGTTGGGCGCGGGATCGTCGTCCTCGTCGGATGTGCAGTCGGATATGACGTCCAGGACCGGCCCGATCTGCCGCAGAGACCGGGACAGGGCCACGCAATCCCGGGGGTTGATGGTCCCATAAGCGATCTTGGAGCAAAGCCGCTCGATGTCGTAGATCTTGTCCAGGTGCTCCCTGAGCTTGGTGCGCAGGACCGTATTAGAATAGAGCTCCTCCACTGCGTCCTGCCGGGAGCGGATGGCGGATATGTCCTGCAGGGGGCAGTCGATCCAATTCCTGAGCATCCGGCGGCCCATGGCGGTCTTGGTCTCGTCCAGCAGATACAGCAACGTGTTCTTGCCGCCGCTGCCTGTGCGGATACCCTCGGTCAGCTCCAGGTTCCGCCGGGTGTTCACGTCCAGCTGCATGTACGCCGAACGGCTGACAACGGATAGGCGGCGGATATGGCTGAGGCCGTTCTTCTGTGTATCCTGAAGATACTGCATGAGCCCGCCGGCCGCCGATATAGCCATGGGCATCTGCGCGCAGCCGAAGCCGTCCAGGGTGGAAACGTCGAAGTGTTTCTTCAATACGTCCGTGGCCCGGGAAAGCTGAAAGATGCTGTCCGGCTGCTTCTCCAGATAGCACAGGCTTTGCAGCCGCTTCTTCACGTATTCCTGCTCGAATAGAGCCTCGTTGGACACGCATTCGGTGGGGCCGATACGGGTGATCTCGTCCAGAAGCGCCGCTTCCGGCTCCTTGCCACGGATCTCCCCCGCCTTGAATTCGCCTGTGGAAACATCGGCGTAGGCGTACCCGTAGCCGTTTCGAGCCGCGTAAACGGACAACAGGTAGTTGTTCTTCCCCGCATCCAGGAGCTTTTCCTCGATGACGGTGCCGGGGGTGATGACCCGGATCACGGATCGTTCCACCAGCCCCTTAGCGAGGGCCGGGTCCTCCATCTGCTCGCAAATGGCCACCTTGTAGCCCCGGCTGATGAGCCGCTGGACATAGGTGTCCACGCTGTGATACGGCACGCCGCACATGGGCGCCCGTTCCGGCAGGCCGCAGTCCCGTCCCGTCAGGGTCAGCTCCATGATCTTGCTGCCCTCGATGGCGTCCTCGAAGAACATCTCATAAAAGTCGCCCAGCCGATAGAACAGGAAGCAGTCAGGATACTGCTCCTTCATCTGCAGATAGTGCCGCATCATGGGCGACATGCCTTCTACGATCTTCATGCTTCCCCGTCTTTCTGTTCAGGTTTGGCCGCACAGGCTTCGGCGCAGCTGCTGCAATCCCCGCCGCAGGAGAAAGTGACCTGGCCTTTAACAGAGGCAAGGTATTCGTTCATGGCCTTATAGGCGGCCCGCAGCTCAACGATCATGGGGTTTTGGCTCAGGATGAATCCGATATAATCCATATCGTTGCTGAGGCGAACAGCTTCATCAGCGTCGAACCCCTCCGTCTGGATCATCTTGACCAGCTTGGCGCTGCCCTCCTCGTATTCATTCACCATGGCAGACAGCTCAGTATCGTCGTTGACCGCCCGCCGCGCCTTCATATACCGATGGATCTCATCGGCGGCCAGCACGTCCAACATCCCTTTTTTCTTTTCTTCCATATCCTTTTACTCCATTCTTCCCAACAGGGAATTCCGCGCACATTCCGTCACTTTCACAGTTTGATAGGTGCCCAACAGCTTCTCATCGCCGGGGAAATAGACCATCTTGAAGGTGTCAAGCTTCCCGAATAGGACATTTTGTTCACGCTTGTCGAAGCCCTCGATCAGCACCTCTCCCCTGTGTCCCAGGTATTTGCGGTTGTTCTCCGCGGTCTTTCTGGCCTGCAGGTCGTTGAGGCGCTTCAAGCGCTCCTTCTTGACCTGTTCCGGTATTTGATCCTCCGCCTCCGCCGCCCTGGTGCCCTTGCGGGGGGAATACTTGAAGGTGAAGGCGGCCGCATAGCCCACCTGATCCATCAGGGAAAGGGTGTCCTCGAAATCCCTGTCGGTTTCCCCGGGAAAACCGACGATCACATCGGTGGTGAGCTCTATGTCCGGCACCGTACGGCGCAGGTCCTCCACCAGCTTCAAATACCCATCGCGGGTGTACCGACGGTTCATCCTCTCCAAGATGGCGGTGCTTCCTGACTGGACGGGCAGGTGCATGTGGTGGCACACCTTGTCGTTCTCCGCGATGGCCGTCATGAGCCGGGGCGTCAGGTCCTTGGGATGGCTGGACATGTAGCGGATGCGGCGGATGCCGTCCACCCCGTTCACAGCCTTCAGCAGGTCCGCGAAGTCCACACCCATGCCCTTGCCGTAGGAATTTACGTTCTGTCCTAACAGGGTGATCTCCGTGATCCCCTGCTCCGCCAGGGATCGGACCTCGGCCACCACCTCCAAAAGCTCCCGGGAACGCTCGCGCCCCCGCACGTAGGGCACGATGCAGTAGGAGCAGAAGTTGTCGCAGCCGAAGGTGATGTTGACGAAGGCGGAGAATGGATTGGACCGCCGGGCGGGCAACCCCTCGCAGATGGCGAACCCCTCCTCCGAAGTCAGGATCAGCCGCTCGCCGTTCAGGGCGCTGAGCATCAGCTCCGGCAGCCGCCACAGCACGTTGGTACCGAAGACAAAGTTGACGAAGGGGAACCGGCGCATGACCTTCTTGGCCACGTCCGTCTGCTGCATCATGCAGCCGCAGATGCCGAGGATCAGATCGGGATCGGCTTCCTTCCGCTCCTTTAGCGCGCCGATGTTGGCCAGGAGCCGCTTTTCAGCGTGGTCCCGCACGCAGCATGTGTTGAACAGGATCACGCTGGCGTCATCCTTATTGTCAGCGGGCCGATAGCCCATCTCCTGCAGAAGCCCGGCGATGGTCTCGGAATCCCGCACGTTCATCTGGCAGCCGTAGGTTTCGATATAATACGATTTTGCCCAGCCATGGACCCGGTCGTAGACCTCCTGGGCCATGCCCTTTTGCAGCTCTATTCGGTTTGGTTCGATCAAGTTTGCCCGCATGCACATAAAACTCCAATGTAATCGAATGTATTATAGCGTAAAAACGTCGCGGCGACAACAATATTTTTTCTTTCCCTTGTGCGCAGGCCGAAAGAATGATACTATGACAATGATCTATTCAGGAGGGCTTGTTTATGTTCTTCGACAATAAAGTGTATGCTGCCAACGCCCAGGGGGAAAAGCTGTTTTTACTGCCCAAGATGGCCAACCGCCACGGCCTCATCACCGGCGCCACCGGCACGGGTAAGACCGTGACCATGAAGGTGCTGGCGGAAAGTTTCTCCGATATGGGCGTGCCGGTGTTTTTGGCGGACGTGAAGGGCGACGTGTCGGGCCTTTCGGAACCCGGGTTGGATTCGGAGGGCATGCAGAAGCGCATCGATCGGTTCGACCTCAGGGAATGCTGGAACTACCGGGGCTACCCCGTGGCCTTCTGGGACATCTTCGGCGAGAAGGGCATCCCCGTCCGCATCAAGGTATCCGACATGGGCCCCCTCATGTTCTCCCGTTTATTGGGGCTTACAGAGGTCCAGACGGGTATCCTCCACATCGTGTACCGGGTGGCGGACGACAACGGCTTGGAGCTCATCGATCTTAAGGACCTGCGCTCCATGCTCACCTACGTGAACGACAATCGGGGAAGCCTGGTCACCACCTACGGGAACGTGACGCCCCAAAGCATCGGCGCCATCCAACGGGCGCTGTTGCGGCTGGAGGACGAGGGCGGCAACATCTTCTTCGGCGAGCCCTCCATCTCCGTCTCCGATCTGCTGCGTTTGGATGAAAACGGCCATGGCCTGCTGAACATCCTGGACAGCACGAAGCTCATCCGCAGCCCCCTCATCTACAGCACCTTCCTCATCTGGCTGGTATCAGAGCTGTTCGAGCGCCTGCCCGAAGTGGGCGACCCGGAGAAGCCCAAGGCGGTGTTCTTCTTCGACGAAGCCCATCTGCTCTTCCAGAACGCGCCTAAGGCCTTCCTGGAGAAGATCGTGCAGCTGGTGAAGCTGATCCGTTCCAAGGGCGTGGGTATCTACTTTGTAAGCCAAAGCCCCTCCGATATCCCGGGGGACGTGCTGGCACAGCTCAGCAACCGCATCCAGCATGGACTCCGCGCCTATACCCCCTCCGAGATGAAGGCGGTGAAGGCGGCGGCCAATTCCTTCCGGCCCAATCCGAAACTGGATTCCGAGAAGGAGATCTTGAGCCTGGGCACGGGCGAAGCGCTGGTCTCCCTGCTGGACGAGAAGGGCATCCCCGCCATGGTGGAACGGGCCAACATCCTGCCGCCCCAGAGCCTGATGGGTATCGCACAGGAGGAAACGAGGGAAAGGATACTGGGAAGCGATCCCCTCTTTGCTTCCTATAAGGAGGCGGTGGACAACTATTCCGCCTATGAGAAGCTGAAGGAGGAATCGGACGTCAAGGAACAGGCGGCGCTGGCGGAAGCAGAGAAAAAGGCGGCGGAAAAGAAGGAAGCCGACCAGAAAAAAGCCGACGCCTCGAAGAAGAAAAAGCAAAGCTCCGTGGGCAAGGCCGCCAAGAAGGTGGCGAAAACGGCCACGAACTCCATCCTGAACCGGATCGGAAGGAAGATCGGCAAGGCCATCGCCAGAGGCTTGTTCGGGAACTGGTTATGAGCCCCAATATTGAGAAAAAGCCCTTCGCGATCTTCGATATGGACGGCACCCTGGTGGATTCCATGTGGGGCTGGAACGAGATATATATTACCTTCCTTGTGGCCCACGGCGCCACCAATGAAGCTGCAAAGGAGATCGTCGCCCATACCGCGCACTTTACCACCTATGAAAGCGCCGAACTGTTTCGGGAATATCTGTCTCTCGACACCCCGGCCGCGGATATCGCCGCCGGGCTCGACGCCCGTATGAAGGAGTTGTATCAAAATGTGATTCTGGAAAAGCCGGGCGTTCGAGCGTACTTGGAACGGCTCAGGAACGAGGGCGTCCGCATGTGCGTCGTCTCCTCCACCCCTGAACCGTTGATCCGCATATGCCTGGAAAGGCTGGGCCTCATGCCCTTCTTCTCATTCATCCTCTCGTGCGAAACCGTCGGCAAAGGCAAGGAAGAACCTGACGCCTATTTTGCTGCGGCGACGCTACTGGGTGCGGCGCCTTCCGATACCGCTGTATATGAGGACTCCCCCACCGCCCTGATGACGGCGAAAAGGGCTGGATTCTATGCCGTTGCGGTGTATGATGAATCGTCCGCTGACCAGTGGACAGAAACGAGCAGGAATGCAGATGCTATAATATCGGATTGGCAAATGATTTAGTATTCTGAACATGCGGGAAACAGGACTTGCTCTCACCTGCGGGTTCGGTCAGGGTTCGGCTCTGAACGTCCATTGGACGTTCATTCACTACCGTGGCCTTCAAGTGCTGTTCCATTACATGTAACAAAAAACAGAGTCCGAATGGACTCTGTTTTTTGTTGGTGCGGGAAACAGGACTTGAACCTGCATGAAATCGCTTTCACACGGACCTGAACCGTGCGCGTCTGCCAATTCCGCCATTCCCGCATATTTGGTGGATGGGGGTGGATTCGAACCACCGAAGTCTGTGACAACAGATTTACAGTCTGCTCCCTTTGGCCACTCGGGAACCCATCCAAGTATTGAGCTGTCAAGGTTTGGAGCTGGTGAAAGGAGTCGAACCTTCAACCTACTGATTACAAATCAGTTGCTCTGCCATTGAGCTACACCAGCAAGCTGGTGAGCCGATCTCTCGG
>CACXNN010000080.1 GCA_902768995.1 uncultured Eubacteriales bacterium
AGGCTGAACCTGAAGCAGTATCTCAAGGAGATGATGGGCGAGGTCAAGAAGTTGACCTGGCTGTCCGTTGGCGACCTTGTGAAGCATACCGCCATGGTGTTCGTGGTCGTGCTGGCCATGTCCGCCGTGATCTGGCTCCTGGATCTGGGCTTTTCCGCGGGCGTCAAGGGCCTTGCCACGCTGACCGGCGCTGGCACCAGCACCAGCCAGACGGCGGAGTAAGCTCATGAGCCAGCAGGAAGCCAAGTGGTATGTGGTCCATACCTATTCCGGTTACGAGAATAAGGTAAAAGAGGACCTGGAAAAGTCCGTGGAGAACGCGGGCCTCGCAGACATCATCCTGGAGGTCAAGTATCCCACGGAGGAGACCATCGAGATCCTGCCCACCGGCAAGCGCAAGACCACGACCCGCAAGGTCTTCCCCGGCTACGTCATGGTGAAGATGCTGGTGGACGTGGTGGAGAAGGAGCGCCCCGCAGAGCGCGGCGGCGGCGTCAGCCGGGAGCTGGTCATGAACCCCCGGGCCTGGTACGTGATCCGCAACACCCGCGGCGTCACCGGCTTCGTGGGCCCCGGCAGCAAGCCCGTGCCCCTCACGGACGAGGAGGTCACGGCCATGGGCGTGGAGCGCATCCCCATCATCCTCAACATCGAGGTGGGCGAGAACGTGCGCGTGGTCTCCGGTCCCCTGGAGAACTTCATCGGCCGGGTGGAGAAGCTGGACCCCGAGCGTCAGAAGGTCAAGCTCACCGTGTCCATGTTCGGCCGGGACACCCCTGTGGAGCTGGATTTCATCCAGGTCCAAAAACTCTGATCCAACGGGCGAAAGCCTTTTTGGATAGGCGGGCAGCACCTGCCTAAGGTGGGAGGGGAGGCACCCCGCACCACCGACTACTAAAAATCTTTAGATAGGAGAAACAGCAATGGCAAAGAAGATCACCGGTTATGTCAAACTGCAGATCAATGCCGGCAAGGCCACTCCGGCCCCCCCGGTAGGCCCCGCCCTCGGTTCCCAGGGTGTGAACATCATGGGCTTCTGCAAGGAATTCAACGAGCGCACGAAGAACCAGGTCGGTCTGGTCATCCCCGTGGTCATCACGGTGTACGCCGACCGTTCCTTCACCTTCATCACCAAGACCCCTCCCGCCGCGGTCCTTATCAAGAAGGCCTGCAACCTGGAGCATGCTTCCGGCGTCCCCAACAAGCAGAAGGTCGCCAGCATGACCAAAGCCCAGGTCAAGGAGATCGCGGAGCTGAAGATGCCCGACCTGAACGCCGCTTCCCTGGAAGCCGCCATGAGCATGGTCGAGGGCACCGCCCGTTCCATGGGCATCACCATCGTGGACTAAGAGGAGGGCAATACGATGAAGCACGGAAAGAAGTACGTTGAAAGCGCTGCCCTCGTCGATCGTCTCAAGCAGTACGATCCCATGGAGAGCATGGAGCTGGTCTGCAAGACCGCCAAGGCCAAGTTCGATGAGACCGTGGAAGTCTCCGTCCGTCTGGGCGTCGACTCCCGTCACGCTGACCAGCAGGTCCGTGGCGCGGTGGTCCTGCCTCACGGCACCGGCAAGACCGTCCGCGTGTTGGTCTTCGCCAAGGGCGACAAGGCCCATGAGGCCGAGGAAGCCGGCGCGGACTACATCGGCGACGAGGCCACCGTTCAGAAGATCCAGAAGGAGAACTGGTTCGAGTTCGACGTGTGCGTGGCTACCCCCGACATGATGGGCGTGGTCGGCCGCATCGGCCGTATCCTGGGCCCCAAGGGCTTGATGCCCAACCCCAAGTCCGGCACCGTGACCATGGACGTGGCCAAGGCCATCAAGGACATCAAAGCCGGTAAGGTGGAGTATCGTGTGGACAAGACCAACATCTGCCACTGCCCCATCGGCAAGGTCTCCTTCGGCCCCGAGAAGCTGACCGAGAATTTGACCACCCTCATGGAGGCGATCATCAAGGCCAAGCCCGCCGCCGCCAAGGGCACCTACATCAAGAGCCTGGTGGCTTCCACCACCATGGGCCCCGGCGTCAAGGTCAACGCCCAGAAGTTCTAAGCCAAAACAACCAGAAAGCGCGAGAGGAAACTCCCGCGCTTTTTGTTTGTTCCGAAAAATGTCGATTTTCACCCGTTGCATTTTATATATGAATGGGGTATACTAAAAATAGCTCATAAAGGAGGCAAATGATCTATGGGTAAATTTGTGATGAAAACCAACGAGAAGGGCTCCCGCTTCGTGCTGAAGGCCGGCAACGGGGAGATCATTGGCGTCAGCGAAACCTATGCCTCTGAGTCCGCCTGCAAGAACGGCATCGAGAGCGTCCGTAAGAACGCCGTGGCCGCCGGGCTGGAGGATCAGACCGTGGAGGATTCCAAGTGCAAGAACCCCAAGTTCGAGGTCTACAAGGACAAGGCCGGCGAGTTCCGCTTCCGCCTGAAGGCCGCCAACGGCGAGATCGTTCTCACCGGCGAGAGCTACAAGGCCAAGGCCGGCTGCCTCAAGGGCATCGAGAGCATCCGCAACAACGCCCCCGAGTCCCCGGTGGTCGTGGAGTAAACCCTTTTTCTTTTCAGGTGAAAAGAAAAAGGGACACGAAAAAGAAAAGCCCAAAAAGATAAGAAGGGAAGTGCAAACAAGCCTTTTCCCTTCTTAAAGTTCTTTGGGTCAGCACCCTTTCTTTCAAGAAAGGGTGCGAGCTATAAATCCTTCCTATTGAGCAAGGAACTTCAGCGCCGAGGTCACCATGACCTCCATGCCGATGGGGAAGGCCTCCTCCATGGGCGCGAAGCCGCCGTTGTGGATGGGCACCAGCTTATCAAGGGGCATCTTCGGATCCCGGCAGCCCAGCCAGATAAAGGCGCTGGGCACCTTCTCGCAGTAGAAGGAGAAGTCCTCGCCGCCGAGAGCGGAGGAGGCGGGGATGACGAGAGCGTCCTCGCCCTGGGTCTCTTTGATGGCTTCGCAGACCAGCTCGAACTGCTTCGGGTCGTTGACGGTGGGGGAGTAGCCCATGAAGTACTGGAACTCGTAGCTGCCGCCCATGCCCTCGCTGACGCCCTTGACGATGTTCTCGATCCGGGCCGGCATCTGCTTGCGGACGGCGGGGTTCAAATTCCGGCAGGTGCCCTCCATCTTCACCGTGTCCGCGATAACGTTGTACCGGTTCCCGCCGGTGATCTTGCCGATGGTCACCACCGCGCTGTCGAGAGGGCTCACGTTCCGGGACACGATGTTCTTGAGCGCGGAGATCACCTGGGCGGAGATGGCGATGGCGTCGATGCCGTTCTCCGGGGCGGAGCCGTGGCTGCTCTTGCCCTTCACGGTGATGAAGAACCGGTCGGAGGAGGCCATCATGGCCCCGTTGCGGACGGCCACCTTACCCACCTCGTACTGGGGCCACACGTGCTGGCCGAAGACCCCGTCCACGTGGGGGTTCTCCAGCACGCCCGCCTCGATCATCTTCTTGGCGCCGCTGGCCATGGGGTCCTCCTCGGCGGGCTGGAAGATCAGCTTCACGGTGCCGTCGAACTGGTCCCGGAGTTCGTTGAGCACGTAGGCCGCGCCCAGCAGCATGGCCGCGTGGGTGTCGTGGCCGCAGGAGTGGGCCACGCCCGGGTTCTGGGACGCGAAGGGGAGCCCCGTGCACTCGGTCAGGGGCAGGGCGTCGATGTCCGCCCGCAGGCCCACCACCTTGCCGGGATTCTTGCCCTCGATGAGCGCCACCACGCCGTAGCCGCCCACGTTCTCCACGGGCTTCAAGCCCATGTCGCGGAGCACCTGGGCGATATAGGCGGCGGTCTCCTTCTCCTGGCCGGTGAGCTCGGGATGGGCGTGGATGTGACGGCGATGCTCCAGGACCTGGGGCAGATACTTTTGGATCAACTCTTTCACTTCAGCCATGATGTATATTCCTCCTTGATATGCAATGAAACAGGCCGGAAAAGCTCCGGCCCAAGGCTTTTATTTCTGTATAGGATCGCTGGACACGCTGAGCACCAGAGCCGCGAAGATCCGCGCCGCCAGGGGGATCACCTTCTCGTCCACGTCGAAGCACCCGTTGTGATGGGGCGCCTTGAGCGGCATGCAGAACACCAGCTCCGTGGCCATGCCGCCGTGGGCTTGCACGTCCGCCATCATGGTGGTCACGTCCTCGCCGCCGCCGAAATCTACGTCAGGCAGCACCTTGGTGACCCCGGGGACGGTGTTCAGTACGTCGATGACCCGGTCCACCAGAGGCTTGTCGCAGACCACGTTCCCCGCGCCGCCCATGTAGACGGTCTCGGCGGTGCAGCCGTACATCTGGGCCGCCGCTTCGCAGACGCGCTTGGCCGCCGCCTCCATGTACTCGTTGATGGCCGTGGTCTTGCCCCGGGTCTCCACCCGCATCTCCGCCTCGGCGGGGATCACGTTCCGGCCGGTGCCCGCGTTCAGGGTGCCGATGTTGATGCGGCTGGCCCCCTGGCTGGTCCGGGAGATGGCCAGCATGTTGGTCACCGCCGCAGCCGCCGCCGCGAGGGCGTTGCAGCCCAGCTCCGGGGACGCGCCCGCGTGGGCGGGAACGCCGTGGATGAACACGTCGAACTTGGTGCTGGCCAAAAAGTCGTGGCCGCTGGCCGCCACCTGGCCCACGGGCCCGCTGATGAGGCCCACGTGGCCGCCGAAGAAGTAGTCGCAGTGGGAGAAGTGCCCCCGGGCCGTCAGGCTGGCCGCGCCGCGCAAGCCCTCCTCACCGGGCTGGAACACCAGTATGACCTTGCCGCAAAGCTCCTCCCGCAGGGCGCACAGCACCTTGGCGAGGCCCAGGCCGATGGCGGCGTGGGCGTCGTGGCCGCAGCCGTGCATGCACCCGGGATGGACGGACCGGAACCCCTCCGCCACGGGCACGTGCTCCGGCTTGTCGGTCTCCTCGAGGTCGTTGCAGTCGATGTCCACCCGGACGCCCACGGTGGGACCGGGCTTGGCGCCCACGATCTCGGTGATGCAGCCGGTGAACCCGCCCTTCATCCTCTCCACCAGCTCCGGCCGGTCGGTCTCGGAAAGGGCCCGCTGATAGCAGGCCTCCATGACGGCGGGCTTGGGCAGGCCGAACATCTTCTCCGGCGTGTGGATCTCGGGGCCGAACTTCACGGGCAGCCCCAGCTTTTCGAGCTCGCTGATGATCCGGGCCGTGGTCCGATACTCGGTCCAGGCGCTTTCGGCGTACTTGTGGAAATCCCGGCGGAAGGCGATGAGCTCCCGGCCAAGGGCTTCGAAATCTATCCTGTCGAGTGCGCTCATGGTGGCTCCTTATTCCGCGGTCAACAGCTGGAAGGCCAGCTCGGCGATGTTGTTCAGATTCTCGATCTTCAAAATCTCCTCGGTGGTGTGGACCTTGGTCATGCCGGTGCCCAGCACCACGGCCTCGATGCCGTTCCGGTTGAAGATGTTGGCGTCGCTCCCGCCGCCGCCCAGGGCGGTGAAGCCCTTCACGCCCACGCGCTCAGCGGCGTCCAGCACCATCTTCACGGTGTCGCTGTCCTCGGGCACCCGGTAGGACACGTAGTTGGTCCTGAGCTCGATCTCCAGCTGGGCCCCCGCCTCGTCGCAGGCCGCCTGCAGACAGTCCTTCATGTGGGCGGCCTGGGCGTTCAGCTTGTCGAAGTTGCGGCTGCGTACCTCGGCGACGAGGCTCACCCGGTCAGGCACGATGTTGGTGGCGTACTCGGCCTTGATGGTGCCGATGTTGCAGGTGGTCTCCTCGTCGATGCGGAGGAGGTTCATCTTCGCAATGCCCTTGGCGGCCACCTGGATGGCGCTGATGCCCTGCTCGGGGGCGAGCCCAGCGTGGGCCCGCTTGCCCACCACGTCGGCGAAAATCTTGATCTGGCCGGGGGCCCCTACGATCACCTTGCCCACGTCGCCGGAGGAATCCAGCACGAAGGCCCGCTTGCTCTGAAGCTGGCTCATGTCGAAGGCCTTGGCGCCCCGCATGCCGCCCTCCTCGCCGATGGAGAAGACCACCTCGGCGGTGCGGTGGGGGAGCCCCTTCTCGAGGATCGTGGTGATGGCCTCCAGGATCCCGCAGATGCCGGACTTGTCGTCCCCGCCCAGGATGGTGTCGGGGCCGCTCTTGATGATCCCGTCCTCGATGAAGGGCTTTATGCCCTTGCCGGGGACCACGGTGTCCATGTGGGCGGAGAGCACGAAGGGATCCCCGGGCAGGGTGCCGGGGAAGCGGAAGAACACGTTGAATCCGTCGGAACCGAAGGTCTCGCCGGCCTTGTCGGTGATGGGATCGAGGCCCAGGGCCTTCACGTCCCGGACCAGGGTCTCGCCCATGACCTTCTCGTGGCCGCTTTCGGAATCGATCTGGACGTAGCGGAGAAAGGTGTCGAGCAGTCGTTCAGCGTTGATCATGTGGTTTTCCTCCTAAATCAAAATGTATTGTATCCGAAAAGGGGAGAAAATGCGATCACTTGGCGGGGCCGTTGGGGAGCATGGCCTCCTCCAGCAGGGCGCAGACCTTGTCCACGTCGAAGAACAGGCGGCGGGCCAGGGGGAACTTCCGGCGCCAGGCGCCCAGGTATTTGTAGGTGTAGATGGAGGTGAACCCGTCGATCTTGAAACGGGGCGTCTCGTAGGTGTCGGCGCAGATGACCAGGGGCTCCACCATGATCTCCTCGAACCCCTTGGCGGAGAGGTAGGGGAGGAGGGCCCGCCGCTGGTTCTCCAAGGCGGGCAGAGGGTTCTTCATGGTGTCGTTGACGCTGCCGCCCAGCCGCCAGGTGCTGCCCGTGCTGGAACCGGCGATGCGGGTGCCCTGGGGGATGACCTTGACCACGTACATCTTGTCCCGGGCCACCCACAGCATCTCGAAGGGTGTGTCCCCGGCGAAGGTGCGCAGCGTGAAGTTGGTATAGACCTGGCTGCCCTTGCCGCCCAGGCGCTTGAGGCGGCGGGCCACCCGCTTCATGGCCACGTCCGGCCGGCGATTGTGGTTGATGCGGCGGATGACCAGGAAGAAGATGAGCACGCCCAAAAGGATGAGCAGCACATAGAAGATCAGGTCCCCCAGGGTGTGTATCTTCCACACGTTGATGCCGTCGAACCAGCCGTTCACTCTCATTTCTCCACGCTCCTTGCCTGCATAAAATCTTGCATAATCAATCAAAAAATACAGCGCGTATTTTTCTATTAATCATAATACCACGGATCGTGCCAAATGAAAAGAAGGAAAATACGACATATAATATATAAAAACGGCTGGAAGCGCCAAAAACTTGATACTTTTTGCAAAAAACATTTGACAACAATGTGAAATTGTCTTAAACTTTTACCATAGGAGCATTCTCCGGACAAATGGCGAATATTCAATAAAAGCGAATAAACTCCAAATTTTCGAAGGAAGCTCCGGCTCACCGTTCTCCACGCAAGAGTGGAAGTATCCCCAATCATTCCCTAACTAATTTTTTTCAGGAGGAAAATTTCATGGGAAAGAACAACAAGCAAGAAGGAGCTGTCAAGCAAGGCTGGTTTGACAAGTTCCTGTCGGGCCTGGAGCGTGCCTGTAACAAGCTGCCGCCTCCGGCGATCCTGTTCATTTACCTGTTCGTGATCGTCGCCATCCTGGGCTGCATCTTCAACCTGCTGGGCGTCTCCGTCATCAACCCGGCGAAGAACGAGCCTGTATACGCCAAGAATCTGTTTTCCAGCGAGGGCTTGATCTGGTTGATCTCCAACATGGTCAAGAACTTCACCGGCTTCGCGCCTCTGGGCCTGGTGCTCACCATGACGCTGGCCATCGGCATGTGCGAGGAGTCCGGCCTGATCCGCGCCCTGCTCACCGATAAGATGAAGAACATCCCGCCGGTGATCCTGCCCTTCGTGATCGCCTTCGTCGGTACCTGCGGCAACCTGGCCTCCGATACCGCCATGGTCGTCATCCCGCCCATCGCCGCCATTCTGTACCTGGCTGCGGGCAAGCACCCGGTCGTTGGTATGATCTGCGGCTACGCAGGCGCGCAGGCCGGCTTCTCCGCCAACCTGATGATCGCGGGCACGGACTCCCTGCTCCAGGGCATCACCAACACCGCGTTGGACGGCTTCCTGGGTGAGGGTGTCTACAAGGTGGACGTCACCTGTAACTGGATCTTCATGTTCGCCTCCACCTTCATGTGCGCCCTGGTCATCGGCTGGGTCTGCAACTGGATCGTGGATAAGCGGTTCGGCAAGTACGAGCCCACCGAAGAGGTGAAGGCCGAGATGTCCCTCGAGGAGAT
>CACXNN010000081.1 GCA_902768995.1 uncultured Eubacteriales bacterium
GCCAGCAGCAGCGGGTGGCCATCGCCCGGGCCATCGCCGCCCATCCGTCCCTCATCCTGGCCGACGAGCCCACGGGCAACCTGGACTCCCATACGGGCCAGGATATCATGGACATCTTTCACGAGCTTCACGAGAGCGGCAACACCATCGTGCTCATCACCCACGACGACGCCGTAGCCCGCCAGGCCCAGCGGAGCATCCACATCCTGGACGGCCGGGTGAGGGAGGTGGCCCCATGATCCAATCCATCCGCATGGCCATCAAGTCCATCTCCGGCAACAAGATGCGGGCCTTCCTCACCATGCTGGGCATCATCATCGGCGTCATGGCCCTGGTGATTCTGGTGAGCCTGGTCAGCGGCGCCACGGGGAACGTGACGGACACCATCGCCAGCTTGGGCAGCGACCAGATCACCGTCCGCGTCTCGGACGACAAGGGCCGCCCCGTTTCCATCGCGGATCTGAACGGGTGGATGGACGAGGACGCCTTCGGCCGGATTGCCCCCGTGGCCACGGGGAGCGTCACGGCCAAGTACGGCACCGAGACCGGCTCCCTGACCGTCTACGGCACCACCGCCCCCTACCTGGACATCCAAAAGCTGGACGTGCTGGTGGGCCGATTCTTAAAGACCGCGGACGAGGAGAACGTGTCCTTCGTCTGCGTCATCAACGAGACCGCCGCCACGGAGCTGGTGGGCTACGCCGACTGCGTGGGCGAGGACATCCGCCTCAACGGCCAGCGGTTCCGGGTGGTGGGCGTGCTGAAGGACGACGACAACTCCCTGACCAGCGCCTTCCGCAGCGGTTCCCTGGTGGCCTACGTGCCCTATGGGGCCCTGGTCCGCATCAGCGACAGCGCCACGCCCAAGATCACCTCCTTCTACGTGAGCGCCGCCGAGACCGGCACCGTGGACGAGGCCAAGGAGCGCATGACCGAGATCTTGAAGGAGCGCTTCGATCAGGACGAGGACGCCTTCACCCTGTCCTCCCAGAACGCCCTGGAAAGCGCCATGAACAGCATCACGTCCATCCTGGCGGTGCTCCTGGGCGGCATCGCCGCCATCTCCCTGATCGTGGGCGGCATCGGCATCATGAACATCATGCTGGTGACCGTCACGGAGCGCACCCGGGAGATCGGCATCCGCAAGGCCATCGGTGCCAGCCGCAGCATGATCCTGACCCAATTTCTGGTGGAGGCCGTGGTCATCTGCATGCTGGGCTGCGCCCTGGGCATCCTGGGTTCCTGGGGGGTGCTGCGGCTCATCACCACGGTGGTGTCGGGCCTGGATATCAGCTTTCAGATGTCCGGCGGCGTGGTGCTCATCGCCGTGCTGTTCTGTTTCTTCATCGGCATCGTGTTCGGCCTGTACCCCGCCAACAAGGCGGCCCGCATGGCGCCCATCGACGCCCTGCACTACGGCGGCTGAGGAGGTCCTATGAAAGTCAAGAGAGCGATCTATATCATCCTGTTGATCCTGTTCAGCCTCATCCTGGCGGCTGACGCAGCGCTGCTGTTCCTGGTGCCCCAGGGGGCGGCTTCCGTATCAGAGGAGGGCTCCTCCTTCACCCCGCCGGAGGGCGTGAGCTTCCCGTCTGAAGGAAGTCTGCCGGAGGGCATGAGCCTGCCGAAGGGCATGACGCGCCCTGAGGGCGGCAGCTTCCCGGGAGGCATGAGCTTCCCCGGAGCCGGGGAGGGAGAGGAAGGCTCCGGCCGCCAGCGGCCCAGCCGATCCTCCGAAGGGGAGGAAGCGGAAACGGCGGCTTCTTTGGAGCTCCCTGATTGGGTCCCGTCCCAGCTAACTGAGCTGCTGCCCCTCGTTCAGAAGGTGCGCCCCTATGGGCTGTACATCCTGATCGCCGCCATTTTGGGCATGGCCCTGTGCATCCTGCGGCTGGTGTTCCTCAATAAAAAGATCCGCCAGCAGGAGGAGCAGCAGGGGGAGACCGTCTCCCTGCGCCGGGTGGCCCTTTGGCCCGCCTTCCTGCTGCTGTTCGGGGCCCTGGTGCTGGTGGTGCTCCTGTTTCCTGTGAACAAAGAGGAGGAAGCGGAAAGCGGGGCCGTGACCAACATCCAGGTCCTGACCGGCACGGTGGAGGAGAAGGACTTGACCAGCTTCCTCCAGTCCGCCGGGTCCCTGGCGGAGCAGGAGGCCGTGTCCTTGGAGCTCCCCGCCTCCGTCGCCGTGGAATCCGTGTGCGTGAAGAACGGCGACGCCGTCACCGCCGGCGCCATCCTGGCTAAGGTGGATACGACCTCGGTGATGCAGGCCATCGCCTCCGTCCACGAAGCGTTGGAGGAGATCGACGGCCAGCTCCAGAAGGCCCGGGAGGCCAAGGCCGACGGCTATCTCACCGCTCCTGTGGCGGGGACCGTGAAGGAGGTCTACGCCCAGGTGGGAGAGAAGGTCATGGACGTGATGAACGAACATGGGGCCCTGATGCTCCTGAGCCTGGACGGGCGCATGGCGGTCCAGGTCCCGGCGGCGGAGGGCCTGTCCGTGGGCGGCTCCATCACCGTCACCCTGCCCGACGGCACAGCGCTGGGCGGCCAGGTGTCCTTCTTGGAGGAGGGGGTCGCCACGGTGACCGTGGTGGACCGGGGCTATGCCGTGGGGACCCAGGTGGCGGTGGCGGCCCAGGATGGGACGCTGCTGGGCAGCGGGCCCCTGTACGTCCACAAGGCCCTGCACGTCACCGGGCATTTGGGCACCGTGGCCCGCGTCTATCGGAGCGAGGGGAGCGTGGTGGAAGCGGGCTACGCCCTGATCGGCCTTTCCGATACGGCGGATCTGGCGGAGTATCAGGCCCTGCTTCAGCAGCGGGCCGAATACGAAACGGAGCTCAAGACCCTGTTCGAACTCTATGAGGACGGCTATGTCCACGCCCCCTGCGACGGCGTGGTGAGCGGCCTCTCCGACCAGCTCGCCTATGCTTCCTTGGCGGACATGACCGCGGGCCTGACCGTCCGGCAGCTGGCCACGGGCCCCGCCGACGCGGAGCCCCAGGCGTACATCCACTATGTGGGCGAAGTCCTGGGGAACACGGACGGGCTCCTGTCCCTGAGCATCTCCACGATCCCGGTGGACGTGACCGATTACGGCACCATCCCCGCCCTGTCTGGCGCCACCATGACGGGCAGCTACACCATCCCCGGTTCCGCGCCCATCTACCTGCTGGACAGCGGCTGGCAGCAGATCAGCCCGGAGGACATCCTGCCGGGGGACAGGGTGCTGTTCACCTTCGATCAGGACGGGAGCCTGGTCTGGGTGCTGGTGCAGCATACGGCGGCCAGCGCCACGCCCACGCCCACGCCGGCGTCCACTCCTGCCGCCATCCCTACCCCTGACGGGTCCGCCCAGCCCTCCGGCACGCCGGGAGCCGGGGAGAGCCCCCGCCCGTCCCCCTCGGCGGGGACCGGCGGCGGGGCCCGCATCGGCGGTGGCAGCGGCGGTGGCGGCAGCATCCGCATCCCCTCCGGCAAGACCGGCGCCACCGAAACGAAGCAGCCCGCCTACACCGTGGCAAAACAGACGTTCTGCGCCGTGACGCCTCAGGAAAAGATGCTGATCACCGTGCCCGTCGACGAGCTGGACGTGCTGTCCCTGTCCCTGGGCCAGCAGGCGGACCTGTATCTGGACGCCCTGCCCGCCACCAGCTTCACCGCCACTGTCACGAAGATCGACCCAGAGGGGGAGAACAGCGGCGGCAACACCAAGTATTCCGTCACCCTGGCTCTCGACCGAACGGCCCAGCTCTATCCCGGCATGAACGGCACGGTCTGCTTCCCCCGGGCTCAGCGGCGGAAGGTGCCCGCGGTGCCCCTGGCCGCCCTGGCGGAGGAGGGCAGCCGGACCCTGGTCTACACGGCCTACGACCCGGAGACGGACCAGCTCCTTTCCCCCGTGGAGGTCCAGACGGGCCTTTCCGACGGCACCGACGTGGAGATCCTCTCCGGCCTGTCGGTGGGCGACGCCTACTGTTATCGGTACGCCGACGCCATCTCCTATGTGACGGAGGGATAGATCTGCCCCGTTCTTGCCAAAGCGAAGGGACTATATACACGAAAAAGCGGAGCTCCCAGCGAGCTCCGCTTCGTCTATTCTAAAAGGCTTGCTTACGGTTCGCAGACACTGTCGACGATCTCGATCTTCCATGTACTTTGTGGAAGGCGAAAGACCGGCAGGGGACCAGAGGAGTCCCGACCCGCAGGCGCAGTTCCGGATGTTCTCTGCAAAATGGGTCTTCATTTTCTCGGCTTTCCGTGATACAATCAAATATCATCGGCCGTATCGTGTCCGGCCGGACGACGAGCGCTTTTCAGGAGGCGATACCTATGACTTTTGTTGAGGCCTTGACGGGGCACTTCTCCCTCTGGCAGTACGCCGAATTCTTCCTTCGGGTGCTGATGGCCTGCGGCTGCGGGGCTGCCATCGGATACGAGCGCAGCAAGCGGCTGAAGGAGGCGGGCATCCGGACCCACATCATCGTGTGCTGCGCGGCGGCGCTGACCATGATCGTCTCCAAATACGGCTTCGCGGACCTGGTGGGTGCCGACGGCGCCGGGCTCTACGGCACCAAGGGCACGGACCCGGCCCGGCTGGCGGCCCAGATCATCAGTGGCGTCTCCTTCCTGGGGGCGGGCATCATCTTTCGCAACGGCAACTCCATCAAGGGCCTGACCACGGCGGCGGGCATCTGGGCCACCGCGGGGATAGGCCTGGCCATCGGGGCGGGCATGTACGTCATCGGCGTCTTCTCCACGGCGGTGGTGGCTGCCATCCAGATCCTCACCCACAAGTTCACCGTGGGCGTGGACTCCATGGTGGTGGGCCGGCTGCACTGCGTGGTGAGCCATTCGGCTGAGTTCCGCAAGATGCTGAACGAATACATTGAGGAGCACGGCATGCAGATCCTGGAGGTGAAGATCGACCTGCTGGAGGACGGCAGCGCCGCCTACAACCTGACGCTGCGCATGCGCCACGACGTGACGGTCAACGATCTGTCGGAGTTTTTAGAATCCGTCGGCGACGTGCGGGCGGTCAGCTTCGAGCTGGGCATCTGACCAGCGCAAGGACAATGGACGAAATCGGGATATATCTACAAAGCCCCGCGGCAGGGGAAGCCCCTGCCACTGTGAAAGGAGAGATCGGATATGGAATCGAGTGAAAAGAAAGCGCTGCAGGCCTTTGCCGTCCGCATCCGCATGGCGCTGGTGGAGGCGATCCACGCCATCGGCTCCGGCCACGTGGGCGGGGCGCTGAGCATCGCGGACGTGCTGGCCGTCCTTTACGGACGGGAGATGAACGTGCGGCCGGAGGACCCCCAGTGGCCGGACAGGGACTATTTGGTGGTGTCCAAGGGCCACGCCGGCCCCGCGGTCTACGGGACGTTGGCGTTGAAGGGCTACTTCCCCTATGAGGAGCTGAAGACCCTGAACCAGGGCGGCACCCGGCTCCCCAGCCACTGCGATCGGAACAAGACCCCCGGCATCGACGTGACCACGGGCTCCCTGGGCCAGGGCACCTCCCAGGCCGCTGGATTGGCCCTGGGCAACCGGCTTAAGGGCCGGAAGAACCGGGTGTTCCTCATCGTGGGCGACGGTGAGCTGGACGAGGGTCAGTGCTGGGAAGCCTTCGCCTTCGCCGCGGCCCACAAGCTCAGCAATCTGGCGGTCCTCATCGACTGGAACAAGAAGCAGCTGGACGGCCGGGTGGACGAG
>CACXNN010000082.1 GCA_902768995.1 uncultured Eubacteriales bacterium
ATCTGGGTATAGACGGCGTTAGAGAGCACCTGCCGCCCGTTCTTCACCAGGGCGGCGGCGGTCTCGTCGCAGGAGGTCTCTATGGAAAGGACGGTGGCCTCCCTCGCTTGCTGCAGGGCGCTCAGCCGTGCCCGGGCGATGTCATAATAGCTCATCGTAGTCGTCGTCTTCCTCCACCGATCTTGCCTGGGCGGCCTCGTCCGCAGGGGCGAACTCGATCCGCTTCCGGCTCTCCACCGGGGTGTCCAGGGCGGCGTCCCTGAAATCGGCCTCATCCCCCTCGTCGGGGGTGGCCAGGGCCTGCCGCTGCCGTTCCTGCTCCTCCAGGAGCTTGCGGCGCTCGGAGACGGTCATGTTGGCCCGCTTGTGGACGGCCAGCATATCCGGTCCCTGGACGGCGGCCAGCTCCTCCGCGGGGGTCTTGGGCCTGTCCTGGGGCATGTTCAGGTCTTCCTTAGCCTGCTGCCGGCGCTGCTGGATCACCAAGACGAGCACGGCCACCGCCGCCAGGGCCAGGAAGATCAGCAGCATCCGCCCGCCCATGCGCATGACCAGGTCCCGGAACAGCTCCGAGGGCAGCATCTGGATCATGCGGGATTCCATGGGCAAAAGCCAGTTCTCGCTGTCGGGGAAGACCACCTTGTGGAAGGCGGTCCAAAAGCTGTCGAAGTTGATGGCCGCCCAGGTGCCCGCGAAGGCCGCCAGCACCAGGAAGGCCCCCAGGGCCCAGAAGTAGCCCCAGCACACGTTCCGAAGGGCGTCCTTCCCGTCCAGGACCACGCCGATCAGGCACAGCACCGCGGCGAGGAGCATGCCCACGTTCCGGGCGCCTACGAACCACTGCCACAGGTCCTTCACCTCCCGCATGTGGACGATCTCGATGTCCAGATCGAACATGCGGACCTGCTGGCCGTTGACGGTGACCAGCACGTCGATGGTCTCGGTCTGGCCGTTGAGATAGTTCACCAGCGTCCGCACCGACGCGCCCAGGTCCCCCAGGGTCATGCCCATGTCCTCCGCCAGGGAGAGCTTGGTGAACTCCTGCTCGAACCAGGCGGTCTCGGCGGCGGTGAGCTGGACCACGGTGAAGGCGGCGCAGAGGATCAGCAGAAAGAACCCCAGCGCGAGACAGGTGACGGAAACGGTCTTACGCATAGGTCTCCGCCTCCCGCTTGAGATAGAAGGTGTTGCCGCCGATGAACTCCCTGAGGATGCTGGTGGGGGGTATCTCGTCCTCCACCGAGGCGTCCTGGACGTAGTTCAGGAACTTGACGATGTTGCGGACCTGGTCGTAGCAGGGGCTGGTGGGGTCCGCGGACTGGAGCAGGGGGAAGATGTGCCGCTTGAGCACGGCCAGCTCGTAGACCAGGGCGGTGTTGAAGATGGCGTCGGCCCCCTCCTGATAGGGAAAGATCCACCGGTGCTCCCCCCGCTGGACGCTGTCCCACATGGTGAGGGTCCGTTCCACGGTGGCGCCCCGGGTGAGATAATCCCGAACGAGGCGCCTTAGGAGCCGCACGTCCGAGGTGGGGATCCGGTTGTGGTCGTCCAGATTCAGGGTGGTCAGGGCGGACACGTAGAGCTTGAACACGTCCTTAGGGTCGATCTCCGGGGTCAGCAGCTGGGGGTTCAGGGCGTGGAGGCCCTCGATGATGAGGGGCGTGTCCGCGGTGAGGCGGATGGCCTTGCCCCCGGGCAGGCTCCGGCCCGTGGCGAAGTCGAAGACGGGCGGCTCCACGCTCTCGCCCCGGAGAAGGGCGGACAGGTCCTCGTTGAACCTGGCTACGTCGATCATCTTGATATGCTCGTAATCGAAGGTGCCGTCGGGCTCCGGCTCCACCAGGCTCCGATCCTTGTAGTAGTCGTCCAGGGAGAAGAGCAGGGGCGTCTTCCCCAGGACCCGCAGCTGGGTGCAGAGCCGATTGGCGCTGGTGGTCTTGCCGGAGGAGGAGGGGCCCGCGATCAGGATGGCCCGGGCGCCCCGGGCGACGATCTCGGAGGCGATCTCCGCGAACCGCTTCTCGTGGAGGGCTTCGTTCACCCGGATGAGCTCCCGGACGCTGCCGTTCATGACCATGTCGTTGAGGTCCGCCACCGAGGAACAGTGCATGAGGCCCGCCCACCGGTCGCTCTCGGCGAAGACGGCGGCGAACCGGGGGGACTTCACGTAGGTGGAGGGCTTGTTCACGTCCTTGGCCGAGGGCCTGAGCAGGAACAGGCCCGGGGCCTCGTACTGCAGGTTCATGACGCTGGCGTACCCGGTGGAGGGGCACATCTCGCCGTAGAAGTAGTCCACGTAGTCCCCGTGGCGGTAGATGTCGAAGAAGGTGAACTGGCGATAGTTGAGGAGCCGCACCTTATCCGTTTGCCCGTCCTTCTCGAAGAAGGCGATGGCCTCGTCGATATCGAGGCGCTTGCGCTCCAGCACGTAGTCCGCGGCCACGATCTCCTTGCACTTGCGGCGCAGGGCGTCCACCTCGGAACGAACGAGGGGCGTGTCCTTCTTCACCGTGATGTAGAGGCCCGCGCCGATGGCGTAGTTCACCTTCACGTGGGCCTCCGGGAACAGCTCCCGGACGGCCAGGAGGAACACGAACAGCAGCGTCCGGTCATAGACCCGCTGGCCCCGGTTCTCCCCGTAGCGGATGAGGCTGATGCGGCCCTTACTGCGGCGGATGCCCCGGCGCTCCCGAAAGCCCACGGAGGCGGGGAGCTTGTCCTGCTCCCGGCAGGGCACGTAATTGAGGGTGAACACCTCGCCGCCCAGGTCCGCGGCCAGGGGGCGCTTGCTGAGGTCCTGGGAATCCAGGCCCAGCCGCTGCACGATGGCCAGCAGGCTTTCGCCCATCCGGGCCTCCACGGCCATGTCGTCGATGTATATCTGCATGGTATCCTCTCTAAAAGTCGTTGTTTTATCCCCAAATCAATGACAGGGTCGGTACGATCTGCTTCTTCCGGCTCATGACCCCGGGGAGCATGGCCGCGTTGTCCTTGAACTTCACGTTGAACACCTGGCCCAGCTCGTTGAGATCGCCCACGGCCAGCAGCCGGGTGCTCTTCTTCAGCACGTCGGTGAGCATGAAGAGGAGCATGTCGTAGTTGCGCTTGGCCCGCTCCTCCTCCATGATGGCGATGACCTCGGCGTGGCGGGAGATCAGCTGCTCGCAGTTGGTGCTGGTGAACTGGCCGATGCCCAGGGAGTGGCCCGCGATCTGGAACTGCTTGAAGTCGCTGAACAGCAGGTCCTTCACGTTCGCGTCGGCGGGGAGCGTGGAGGAGAAGATGTCCTGGCCCAGCTCCGTCAGGGACAGGCCGGCGAGCCGCGCCATGCGCTCCGCCATGACCCGGTCCCGTTCCGTGCAGGTGGGGGACTGGAAGAGGATGGTGTCGGAGAGGATGCCCGCCGCCATGAGCCCCGCCAGCTTCTGGCCGGGCATGATGCCCCGCTCCTGGAACATGGTGGCGATGATGGTGGTGCTGGCGCCCACGGCCTCGGTGCGCACGTAGATGGGGTCCACGGTCTCCACGTCCGCCAGGCGGTGATGGTCGATGATGGCCAAAATCTGGGCCTCGTTGAGGCCGTCCACGCTCTGGGCGGTCTCGCTGTGGTCCACCAGGACCACCTTCTTCCGGTTGGGCCGGAGCAGGTGGTACCGGGACAGGGTCCCCACCACGTTCTCCTGGCTGTCCAGCACCGGGTAGCTCCGATAGCGGCTCTTCAAGGTGGCCTCGCGGACGGTGTCCAGATAGTCCTCCTCGTGGAAGACCGTGAGGTCGCTGGTCCGGGCGATCCGGGACACGGGGATGGACTGGATCATGAGCCGGGCGGCCCGATAGGGATCGTAGGGGGTGGTGATGACCACGGTGCTGCCCCGGTCCGCCATGTCCTCCGGCTGGAGCTGGCCCCCGCAGACGATGACGGCGGCGGCCTTGGCGGCGTAGGCGGCCTGAATGACGGCGCTGTCCCGGCCGGTGATGACGATGCCGCCCTCCGGGAAGGACTGGGCCATGCCGGGCACGGCGATGCACATCTCGCCGGAGAGGCCGGTCACGTCCCCGTAGTCCCCCCAGATCTGCCCGTCCAGGCAGGAGAGGAGGTTGAAGAGGGGCACGTCGCTGAGCAGCGTCTCCTCCACGAACCGCAGGTCGTACTGGGCGATGTCCCCGGAGGTGAGCATGCCGAAGAGCTTCCCCGCCTCGTTGGCGATGGGGAGGGACGCCGAGGGGAGCTCGCTGTCGCTCATGAGCTCCCAGGCCCGGTGGACCGTCACCGCGTCGGACAGGATAGGCGGCCTGTCGAAACTAAGATCCTTCACCTGGGTGCGCACGTCGTGGAGGCGCATGGGGGACTCGAAGCCGAACCGCTGCAGGATGCGGCTGGTCTCGTCGCTCAGCACCCCCAGGCGGCAGGCCACGTACTGCCTGTCCCCCAGGGCGTTGCGGAGGCTGGCGTAGGCGATGGCGGCCACGATGGAGTCGGTGTCCGGGTTCTTGTGTCCGAAGACGTATACGGGGTCCATAGGCTATCTCCTTGCAGGTTCGAATTACAGATTCTTGCTGGCGTCGATGTAGGAATACAGCGTATACTTGCTGATGCCGAAGTACTTGCTGACCTTGTCGCCGCTCTTGGTGACCAGGAAGGCCCCGGCCTTGTTGAGGAAACGGATGGCGGCGATCTTGTCGTCCTTGGTCATGAGAGCCACGGGCTTGCCCACCTGCTGGACGCTCTGCTCGATGAGGTCGTCCAAAAGCTCGTTCACGTTCTGGGGGATGCTGGCGGGGGCCTTGGGCTCCTCCCCGTGGGAGAGCAGGCTCCCCACGGCCTTCTGGGCCATGAGCAGGTTGGTGATGTCGTAGTTCACGCAGAAGATGCCGTCCACGCCCCCCTGCTCGTTGCGGATATAGACGGTGCTGGACTTGACGATCCGTCCGTCGTGGGTCTTTAGGAGGTACCCGGACCGATCCTGCAGCTCCTCGGGGTGCTCCGCCTGCATGGCCTCCAGGGCCACCTGGGAGGGGCCGTCGCCGGTCTGCCGGTGGGACACGTGGCCGTTCTCGATGGTCACGATGGTGTGCTCCGGGTCCCCGCCCGTGAGATCGTGGACCAGCACCTCGCAGTTCTCCCCGAACTCGACCGCCAGGGCCTTGGCCAGCCGCTTATAAAAATCCAGCTCCATACTCCATTCCTTTCCGCATTCAGGCAGTAGATACCTATACAGTATAATGATATAGAAAAGGACTTGGGATTTCAACTGTTTTTTCGGATTCGAAGAAGATTTTTCAGGCCCTGGGAAAAAGCAAAATGCCTATTGAAAAAACCCGAGGGATAGGGTAGAATATCCCCATCTTAGAGACAAAGGAGAAAAAGCCATGGAAAATATAAACAACGACGAGCTGGATCTGGTCACGTTTTCCGACGAGGAAGGCAACGAATTTCAGATGGAGGTCTGGGATTACTTCGAGCACGAGGGCCAGGAGTACGCCATCCTGTTCGATCTCGAATCCGAGCAGGACGAGGACGCGGAGACCGAGGTCTATATCATGAAGGTCACCGTGGAGGGCGAGGACGAGATCTTCCTGCCCGCCGACGAGGACAAGATGGACGAGCTCACCGAGATCGTGTGGACGAGGCCTTCTGCGACGAGGACTGCGCCAACTGCGACCAGGCCGATTGCGAGGACCGGAAATAAGGTAAATGCAACAAGAAAACGCCCCTTCCCCGACCTACGGGTAAGGAAGGGAACGGTGTCAGGTGTGGTGCAGCCCACGATCGGGCTGCACCGTTTCTGTTAAGCGGGTAGTTTTTGCTTTGTTTCCCGCATTTCTGCCTGAATGGCGGCAATCTCTTCCGCCTCCGGAACTGTGAACAATCCGATCCCAGTGAAGTAGATATCCACCGGAATCGCGTTGATCCTGCCTTGTTTAATCGGTTTGTGCACTTCGATCCGTTTGATCATCGAATTTACCAGCTCCGGGGTAAGTTCCCGGAAGTCTGAACGGCTGCGGACTGTTTTTAGAAGAAGACGGATATCCTCTCGTTTCGATTCCTCCCGGGACAGTTCATCCTTCTCCAGCTGAGCCCTGTGCTTGAGTTCCAGCTGGTCAGCTTCATACCGGTCGCGCATGGCAATGAACCGTTCATCGGAGATCTTGCCGCTGAGATTGTCTTCATAGATCCGCATCATGATCCGGTCGATCTCCAGGATCCGCGTTTCCGATTGCATGATCGACTGCCGCTTCTTCTGGATCGCCGTATTTCTGGCCATGACGTTGTTCTTCTCAATCAAGTACAGGAACATGCTCTCATACGAACGCACGAAATCCGCGAACCGGCTGATCGCTTCCGAAACGATCGTCTTCAGGACCGTATCCCGGATATAGTGGGCCGTGCAGCTGCCGCGTCCGGATTTGTAGTTAGAGCATACAAAGTGATCCTGATCCGCCGGATGCGACTTCGACGCCGCAAAGTACAGCTTTGCCTTGCAGTCCGCACAGTAGGCCAGTCCGGAAAAGAGGCTGCTGCGTCCGACCCTGGTTGGGCGTCGCTTGTTCTTCCGCAGTTCCTGAACCCGGAGCCATTGCTCCTCCGAAATGATCGGCGGCTGCATGTTCGGTATGATCTGCTGCTCTTCGATCGGGCGTTCCACCTTCTTGTGCACCTTGTAACTGACGGTAGTTGTTTTGAAATTGACCGCGCAGCCGGTATATTGCCTGTTAGCTAAGATATCCGCGACGGTATCTCCAGACCAGCCGTACGGAATCGCAGGCGGAGATGTTGGTGCTTTTCGTCCGCAGGAAAGGAAGTGTTCTACCGGCGTCGGTATTTTGTCCGCTTCCAGGATCCTCGCGATCTGCGTCGGACCCTTCCCTGCGAGACAGAGGTCAAAGATCCTCCGGACAACGGCGGCGGCCGGCTCGTCAACGTGCCAGATATCGCTGTCTTTCACGTCTTTCACGTATCCATACGGAGCGATCGTTCCGACGCGCCTGCCGGAAGCTGCTTTGGACGCCCAGACGGCACGGACTTTCTTGCTGGTCTGGGATGCGTACCATTCGTTGAATATATTGGAAAACGGCATGAGCTCCGTTCCGGTATTGCTGGCCGTGTCCACATTCTCCTGAATGGCAATGAACCGTATTCCGAGCGTCGGATACTTGATCTCCAGGTACTGTCCCGCTTCCAGATAGTTTCTGCCGAAGCGTGACAGGTCCTTGACCACGATCGTACCGATCTGCCCTGCTTCCGCCATGGCCTCCATGCGCCGGAAATCCGGACGGTCGAACGTGGTGCCGCTGACCCCGTCGTCCACAAAGAACGTCGGATGCAGTAACCCGTGCTCCTTCGCGTACGCAAGCAGGATATCCTTCTGATTCGCGATCGAGTTCGATTCACCTTCTCTGCCGTCGTCCTGGGAGAGACGGCAATAAAGGGCTGTGATCTTCTGCTGCCCTGTATCTTTTGTCTTTGCTGTCATATACTGTAATTACTCCTTTCCGACAACCGGGCACAGTAAAGGCAAGGATAGATTACCATGCCCGGCTGCCATTCACAAATGTGCGGATCAGGGATCCGCGAGGATGACCTTCTGTATCTGCCGGAAGACGCTTTCTCTTCCGTCAGGATTAAAGAAGGTGTTGACGATATACGTGGTGCGCCCGATCTTCATGGTGAAGCCGGTCGGACGGTTCACCTCTTCCAGCGAATCATACGGGAACGGCAGGATCGCGGCGATCTCCGATTCACTGAGTTGCTTACGGTCAGCCTTCATCTCTCCACCCCCCGGGACCGCTGCTTCTGCTTAACCGGAGGATTATTCTTTTCTTCCAACATTCGCAGAATCGACCGCTGAATATCGCGTATGCTATACTCGGCAGGAAAGAAGCGCCGGATGTCCTGCACCGGTATGCTGACGTATTCCCGCTGGTTGGCTTTCTGTTCCGACATCACCGCCATGATGCCGTCTTCGTCCAGATCGCCGCTACGGAACAGATTCTTCATGCGGACTGCCTGGGAGTAGGAGGGCGTGCAATCCTCCGCTTCCATGGCGTCCAGCACGGCATACTGCATGTCCTCGT
>CACXNN010000083.1 GCA_902768995.1 uncultured Eubacteriales bacterium
GGCGGATTCAGTTTCGTCAGATCTATTTCCATACTGCTCCCTACTTTTCCTCTTTCGTCAGCGTGTCGTAGATGATGTCATACAGCTGTGCGCTGCGCTGCTGCCAGTTCTTGCGAAGGGCCAGGGATTCCTCCAGGGATGCTACCGTAAGATCGACCTCCAGGAGCGTGCGCTCCCCCTCCAAGGCCTTGAGCCGCACCAGCATGCCGCCGCCGGGCAAGGGCTCCTCGGAGGAGACCAGCTCCCGCTCCTGCCGGAACTGGGGCGCGAAGCGCTTCAAATACTCGTCGATGCTGGTCCGAAGGGAGTAGGTGAGGCCTTTTTCGAACATGCCCAGGGTCATCTTGCCCTGCTCCGTCAGGGAGAAGCAGGCGCCGAAGGGGCGGCGCATTGAGACGATATCCCCGTTTTCCTCCAGATCGCCCACCACGTCGTGGAAGGAGAACCAGTTCATGCCCGTGGATTCATAGGCGCACTGATAGAACTGCTGCTCCGTCAGCTCCGCTTTGGCGGTGCCCAGGATGTACAGCAGCTGCACCTTCTCCTTGGGAAGCCCCTCCAGAAAATTCGGCATACTCGTCCAAACCCCCTATACCCTCATACTATATCAAAAAAAAGAAGATTTGACAATAGAATCCTTTGCTAAAAATACTAAAACATATTGAAATAGCGTGCGATTTAGCATATGCAGCGGGAAAACTGGCGCATGGATACGTTTGCCTTTTTCGTTTGTTGCAGATATAATGGAAGCGATAGAAAGGAGAGGAACAATGGCAAGCATCCGAAGAGCAACGCCGAGCGACGCCTGTCGTTTGGCGGAAATAGAGGTGTTCGATTATCGGCAGCATTTTTATCCCCTGTTCAAAACCGATCGATACTTTTTCTCAGAGTTGAATGTGCCTGTTCTTATGAAGGAGTATCAGGACGAGCCGGAGCGGATCGAGCGGACCTATGTCTATGAGGACAATGGGGTCGTGAAAGGGTTTGTTCGAGTCAACGGGGAGGAGATCGAGAAACTGTTCGTGGAGACAGCGTTTCAAAGGATGGGGATCGGCGGAGCGCTTTTGGAGCATGCGATACGGAACACTAAGGCAAACGATCTGCTTGTCCTTGAAAAGAATAGAGGGGCTATACGACTGTATGAAAGATATGGCTTTCACATGACGGGATACAGGCAAAGAGTGGACGATACGGAAGAATTCTTTGTCAGAATGGAAAGGCGTGGAGCATAGGGGATTCGAATTCGCGCCTGCGGGCTTGGTCGGGCTTCGGCTCTCAGGCCCCACTGGGGCCTGATCCACCACCGAAGCCGTTCGAATCCCCATGCTGCGACAGCAAAAAAAACCACCCGGATGGGTGGCTGTTTTTTGGTGGAGCATAGGGGATTCGCTCTCGCGCTCGACGCGCTCGGTCAGGGTGCGGCTCTGGGGCTCCACTGGAGCCCCATTCACTACCGCACCCGTTCGAATCCCCATGCTGCAACAGAAAAAAACAACCACCCGGATGGGTGGCTGTTTTTTGGTGGAGCATAGGGGATTCGAACCCCTGACCTCAACATTGCGAACGTTGCGCGCTACCAACTGTGCTAATGCCCCTCGAATGAACGCATACAGTATTATACACATCCGGGAGAAAAATGCAAGACTTTTTTCCGAGAATTCTTCGACGGCATGACGCTCTTTTCATTTTGCGATCGTTTGTCGAAAGAGGGTGACAAGAGGAGCAAAGTGTGCTAAATTATATACGAACATGTAAAAAGGAGGCTCATCATGAAGAAACTGCTGTCCCTTGCACTGGCCCTGATGCTGGCGCTGTCCTGCGTGGGCGTCGTCGCCAGGCCTGCCCATGCCGAGAACGCTTCCGCTCTGCCCAAGGTGGGCGACGTGACGAACGGCTTCGAGGTCAAGGAGATCCAGCCCTTCGCCCTGGTCGGCGCAGATCTGGTGCTCTTCGAGCATCAGCGGACCGGCGCAAAGCTCCTGTGGATCGCCAATGCGGATACCAACCGGCTCTTCCAGCTCACCTTCCCTACGAGACCGAATAACGATATGGGTCTGCCGCATGTGTTCGAGCATGCGACGCTCTTTGGGTCGGACAAGTATCCTTCCACTTCGCTGTTCTTCAACATCAGCTATCAGACCTACAACACCTATGTGAACGCCTATACCACCGACGCCTGCACCAGCTACCCTCTGGCGTCCCTGTCGGAGAAGCAGCTGCTGAATCTGGCGGATTACTATGTGGATTCCTGCTTCCATCCCCTCATCATGTCCGATGAAGGCATCTTCCGCACCCAGGCCTGGCACTACGATCTGAACAGCCTGGACGGTGAGCTGACCTACGAGGGCGTGGTGTACTCCGAGATGCAGGGGGCCATGACCCTGGAGCGCACGGCCCTGGAGTACGCCAACGATCTGACCTTTCCCGGCGCGGCCTTGAGCTACAGCTACGGCGGCCTTCCCGAGAACATCCCTGAGATGACCTGGGAGGACGTGAAGGCATATCACGACAAGTACTATCATCCCTCCAACTGCCTGGCGATCCTCTACGGCCAGTTCGATGAGTATGAAGCGTTCCTGAAGCTCCTGGACGAAGCGTTCGCACCCTATGAGAAGGTGGAGTTCACCTTCGAGGACGCGGGCTACAAGCCCATCGAGAAGGCCCAGGTCGCCTCCTTCGGCTATCCCATGGCCGAGGGCACGGACGTGACCAATCAGACCGTCATCATCTATTACATCCTCTGCCCCGGCATGAAGGGCGACGTGGAGCAGGAGAACCTGATCGACAACGTCAGCTCCCTGCTGAACCAAAATGGCTCCGTCCTGAGCCAGAGCTTCAAGCACGCCTTCCCCTCGGGGAATCTCTCCTGCGGTCGGGAAGTGGCCGGACCGGACGACGCCATCATCTTCCAGGCCACCGGCATGAATCGGGATGACGCGGAGAAATTCAAGGCCCTGGTGGACGAAGCGCTGCTGGACGTGGCCAACAACGGATTCCCCCAGGACATGGTGGACAGCGCCATGACCTCCTTGAACATCTCCGCCAAGCTGGCGCCGGAGAACGGGGACCCGGCGGAGGGCGTGGTGTATTCTTTCGCGTACGATTATGCCGTGACCGGCGATCCCTTCGCCTTCGTGAACCAGATGGCGTCCCTGTCCAGGATCGACGAGGAGAACCAGAAGGGCCTGCTGAAGGAGGCCGTGGCCAAGTGGCTGACGAACAACGAGCTCTACACCCTCACCACCACCTATCCTGCGCCCGGCGAGAAGGAGAAGGTGGACGCCGCGCTGAAGGAAGAGCTGGCCAAGATCAAGGCGGGCATGAGCCAGGAGCAGCTGCAGGCCATCGTGGACGAGACCAACGCCGCCCCCAAGGAGGAGGACACCAGCGAGCTGATGGCTAAGATCAAGGCCATCACCGTAGAGAACCTGCCGGAGGAGGTCAAGGCCTACACCGTGAACGACTTCACCGACGACAAGGGCATCCGCCATATCGAAGCCGTCGCCGGGGTGGACGGCATCGGCCATGTGTCCTTGGAGCTGGACGCTGCAGCCCTGCCCCAGGAGGACATCCACTGGATGCGGCTCTACACCCGCTTGCTGGGCAAGCTGGATACGGACAAGCACACCAAGGAAGAGCTGGACGTGCTGATCGACCGGTATATGTACGACAAGGTCACCGGCGTGGATTGTGTGGATCTGAAGGACAGCATCCATCCCTATCTGGTGGGCGAGTGGTATGCGCTGGACGACGATCTGGCGACCGGCTACGATCTCATGGAGGAGCTCCTGTTCCACACCCGCTTCGACGATGTCCAGAAACTGCTGGAGCAGGTACAGGCGCAGAAAACCTCCGTCCGCGCCACCATCAACAACAACGCCTACAGCGTCATGCTGTATCGCGGCTTGGCGGACAAATCTCCGTTCTATCTCTATTACAGCTATTTGAACTTCCTCGAGTACTACGCTTTCCTGGAAAATCTGGAGGCCATGCTGGGCGAAAAGCCCCAGGAGGTGACCAAGCACTTCGAGGAGCTTCAGAGCTTCTTCGCCAACAGCGCTGGCGCGGTGGCTGCTTTCGCCGGCAACGAGAAGAGCATCGAGCTCAATCGTCCCCTGGCCGACGCCTTCCTGGCCAAGCTCAAGCATGAGGACAGGGAGCCGGTGGCCTACGATCTGCCCCTGCCCAGCCAGCGGGAAGCTTTGATCACCGACGGCAACGTCCAGTTCAACAACGTGATCGCCACGGCCGACGACATGGGTCTCGAAGGCTTCGACGCGGGGCTGGAGGTGGTCGCCTCCCTGGTCAGCGACAAGATCCTGGTGCCCATCCTGCGGGATCAGATGGGTGTGTATACCCCCTGGAACGGCGTCATGGACAACGGCGCCATGTATCTGGTCAGCTATCGCGATCCCAACCTGAAGGACACCTTCGACGTGTACGCCTCCCTGGCCGACCGCATCGCACAGCTGGAGGTGGATCAGGACACCCTGGATGGGTACATCATGAGCTCCTATTCCAGCCTTGCCAAGCCCAAGGGCGAATTGACCGGGGCCATCGCCGCCATCGGGGACACGCTGGCGGGCAAGAAGCTGGACAGGAATCTGGAATACATGCGCCAGATCAAGAAGGTCACGCCGGAGGCGGTGAAAACCAGTGCCGAGCTCTATCGGAAGGCCTGGGAGAACGGCGTCCATTCCACGGCCGGCAGCGCCGCGGCCATCAATCAGAACACCGATCTGTTCGATTCCATCCTGAACCCCTTCAACGCTCAGGATTCCTCCAAGGTGGCGTTCACCGATGCGGCGGAGGGCAGCGAGCACTACGATGCCGTGCGCTTCGTGTTCGAGGAATCTCTGATGACGCCCAAGGCGCAGGACGCCTTCGGCACCGATGAGCCCGCCACAGCAAAGGAGCTGTACGGCGCCCTGTATGTGCTCATCGGCGGTGCGCCCGGGGCAGTGGACGAGGCCTTTGCCTTCTTCGATCAGAACAAGCTGGTGCCGGCTGGCGTGAAGGCCGACACGCCTCTCACCAACGGTCTCTGCGATCAGATCTTCGTGACCTTCGGCGCTGCGGTGGGCATCCCGCTGCAGGCGGACGCGCCCAACGAGAAGACGGATCTCGCCATGACCCGCGGGGAGCTGGCTGAGCAGATCAAGCTGTTCTGCGACATGATCCAATAACCCACAAAACAATCCATGCCAAAACGGATCGAAGGGCCTTTCGGCCCTTCGATCTATTTCTATGGATGCAAGCTTTAGTTGGCGAAGTACCGGCTGTCCTTCTGGAGCACGTCGTGGGCGCCGCCCTCCACCATGGAGGCGGGGGAGACCAGCGTCAGGCGAGCCTTTTCCCGGAGCTCGGCGATGGTGGTGGCACCGCAGTTGCACATGGTGGACCGGACCTTGTGGAGGGTGGTCTCCACGTTGTTGTGGAGGGGACCGGCGTAGGGAACGTAGGAGTCCACGCCCTCCTCGAAGGTCAGCTTCTTGTCGCCGCCGTTGTCGTACCGCTGCCAGTTCCGGGCCCGGGCGCTGCCCTCGCCCCAGTATTCCTTCATGTAGCTGCCGTTGATGAGCACCTTGTTGGTGGGGCTCTCGTCGAACCGGGC
>CACXNN010000084.1 GCA_902768995.1 uncultured Eubacteriales bacterium
CATGGTTCAGCTGATCACCAACGCCAAGGGCTTTTTCAACGACATGACCGAGGAGGTCCGTTTGTTTTTGGGGCAGACGGACATCTTGCCCTATGCCCCGGAGGCGGAGCTGCGGCTCTTCGTCGTTTCATACGGCGGCGTAGCCAAATGCCTGGCCATGCCTCAGCACGTGGAAAAGATCGTGCCGGTGCTGCCCGGCGCCGACCCATTGGACGTGAAGCGGCAGCAGAAGCGGGCGTTGAAGCTGTGCGTCTATCAGGTCATGCAGGAACTCTATCCCGTGGCCACGCCCTGGGGGTCCCTCACGGGCATCCGGCCTACCAAGCTCTTTCGGGAGATCGCGGAGCGGCAGGGGGAGGCGGAGGCCAGGCGCTCCTTCCGGGAGCTGTTCACGGTGTCCCCTGAAAAGCAGGCGCTGGTGGAGGAGATCACTGCCGTCCTCGGAGCGGAGGTGGCGAAGAAGGAGGGGGTGCTCAGCGAGTACGCCGATCACCTGATCCTGGACATCCGCCGGGGGGCGGAGCTCCTGCGGGAGACGGGCTTTTCGGTGCGCACCTTCTATTTCGGCGGCGGCACCCCCACGGTCCTGCCCGCCCCGGAGCTGGACCGGGTCCTGTCCGCCCTGGACGAAGCCTACGGCGTCAGGGGCCATGAGTTCACCGTGGAGGCGGGGCGGCCCGACACCATCACCCGGGACAAGCTTTGGGTGCTGAAGGATCACGGTGTCACCCGCATCAGCATCAATCCCCAGACCATGAACGATCGGACCCTCCAGGCCATCGGCCGCTTCCATACGGCGGCGGACATCGTCGCCTGCTTTGAGCTGGCCCGCCAGGAGGGCTTCGACTGCATCAATATGGACTTGATCGCGGGGCTGCCGGGGGAGGACGTGGAGGATTTTGCCCGGACGTTGGAGGCGGTCCGCGCCTTCGACCCGGAGAATCTCACGGTCCACACCCTGGCTATCAAGCATTCCTCCCGGCTGAAAGCCCGGCTGGAGGAGTATCCCTTGCCTGACGGCGCGGCGGTGGAGGAGATGGTCCGCATGGGCGGGGCCGCGGCCCGAAAGATGGGCATGAAGCCCTACTACATGTACCGCCAGAAGTACATGCAGGGGAACCTGGAGAACGTGGGGTACGCTAAGCCCGGCGCCGAGTGCATCTACAACATCGACATGATGGAGGAGACCGTCAGCATCCTGTCCCATGGGGCCGGAGCCATGACCAAGCGGGTGTACGGCGCGGGGGCGCGGGTGGAGCGGCTGCCCAGCCCCAAGGACGTGCCCACCTGGTATCAGAAGCAGGAGAAGCTGTTCGGCGAGAAAAAACGTCTGTTTTCGGATTGACAATCGCGTCAAAGGCGGGTATACTACAGCAAAGGCTGAGAACGGAAGAGTAAAAGCGCAGCAAGACCCTAAAGCGAGTTCGGGACGGTGAAAGCCGGGCGGTGAGGGCGTTTCGAAGGACATCCGGGAGCCGCGGGCAGGAAATGGCCCGCCGTGCAGTTCGCGTTAGGAATCAGAGTGAAGCGATTTTCGCTTAATCAGGGTGGCACCGCGGTCTTCCGTCCCTCACAGGAGACGGGGCCGCTTTTTCGTAACAGGAGGAAGGACTATGGCATATCAGGCACCCAAAGGGACCCGGGACGTTACCCCGGCGGAAAGCTATCGCTGGCAGTATGTGGAGGAGCTGATCCGCAGGACCACCGCCCGCTATGGCTTCAAGGAGATACGGACCCCGGTCATCGAACATACGGAGCTCTTTCTGCGCTCCGTAGGCGACACCACGGACGTGGTGCAAAAGGAGATGTACACCTTCAACGACAAGGGCGGCCGCAGCATCACGCTGAAGCCCGAGGGCACGGCGGGGACCGTGCGCATGTTCGTGGAGCACGGGCTCTTCGCCGAGGCCATGCCCATGAAGGTCTACTATCTCAACTGCCCCGTGTTCCGCTATGAACGGCCCCAGGCCGGCCGGCTTCGGGAGCACCACCAGTTCGGCGTGGAGTGCTTCGGCGCCCCCGAGCCCAGCGCGGACGCGGAGGTCATCGCCATGGCCTGGGATATCTTCACCGCCATGGGCGCCCGGGATCTGACCGTGAAGCTCAACTCCATCGGCTGCCCCAAGTGTCGGGACCGGTATCAAAACGCTTTGAAAGCGTATCTGTCCGAGCACAGGGAGGAGCTCTGCGAGGACTGCCAGGTCCGGCTGGAGAAGAACCCCCTCCGGGTGCTGGACTGCAAGGTGGAGTCCTGCAAGAGGATCAACGCCAACGCGCCCCATACCATGGACTACGTGTGCGACGAGTGCCGGGCCCATATGGACAAGCTCCGGGGGTATCTCGACGCCATCGGCATCCCCTACGAGATGGACCCCATGCTGGTCCGGGGCCTCGACTACTACACCCGCACCGTGTTCGAGATCGTCTCCGGCGCGGCAGGCGCTCAGGGCACCCTCTGCGGCGGCGGCCGGTACGACGGCCTGGTGAAGCAGATCGGCGGGCCCGAGGTGGCCGCGGTGGGCTTCGGCCTCGGCATCGAGCGGCTGCTCCTGTACCTCGATCAGCTGGGCGTGGAGGTCCCCAAGCCCGAGCCTGTGGACGTGCTGATCTTCGGCATGGGCGACGCAGAGCGGCAGAAGGCCTTCGAGCTGGTGAACGGTCTTAGAAAGCTGGGCTACGCCGCCGATACGGACCACGTGGGCCGCAGCGTCAAGGCCAACTTCAAGTACGCCGGCAAGACCGAGGCGAAGCACGTGCTGGTCATCGGCGAAAACGAGCTGACCGACGGCAAGGGAAATCTTAAGAGAATGGCCGACGGGGAGCAGATTGAGGTATCGCTCACCGCCAGGGATATTGCAGAAACGATAGGAGGCAATAGTCATGAGTGAATTGCTGCAGGGATGGAAACGCACCTGCTACTGCACGGAGCTTGGAAAGGCGGACGTGGGCAGGGAAGTGACGCTGATGGGCTGGTGCAACGTGCGCCGCGACTTGGGCGCGCTGATCTTCGTCCAGCTCCGGGACCGGTCCGGCCTCATGCAGGTGGTGTTCGACAGCAGCACCCTGAGCGCGGAGGACTACGATCGGGCGTCCACCATCCGTTCGGAATACGTGCTGGCCGTCCGGGGCACCCTGGAAGCCAGGACCGGCAACATGGTGAACCCCAAGATGAAGACCGGTGAGGTGGAGGTGAAGGTCAGGGACTTCAAGATCCTGTCCGTCAGCGAGACGCCGCCCTTTGAGGTCAGCGACGATACCAACGCCGGGGAGCTTTTGCGGCTCAAGTACCGGTATCTGGACCTTCGTCGGCCCGTCATGCAACAGAACCTGATGATGCGCCATAAGATCGCCCATATCACCCGGGAATACTTCGCGGAGAACGGCTTCGTGGAGATCGAGACCCCGGTGCTGACCGGCAGCACCCCCGAGGGCGCTCGGGACTATCTGGTGCCCTCTCGGGTCCATCCGGGCAGCTTTTACGCCCTGCCCCAAAGCCCCCAGCTCTTCAAGCAGATGCTGATGGTCTCCGGCTTCGACCGCTACATGCAGATCGCCCGCTGCTTCCGCGACGAGGACTTGCGGGCCGACCGGCAGCCGGATTTCACGCAGATCGACCTGGAGATGTCCTTCGTGGAGGAGGACGACGTGATGGCCATGAACGAGGGATTCCTGCGCCGGGTCTTCAAGGAGTGCCTGGATGTGGACATCCCCAATCCCCTGCCTCGGATCAAGTGGATCGACGCCATGAACCGCTATGGTTCAGACAAGCCCGACGTGCGCTTCGGCATGGAGCTGGTGGACCTGACGGACATCGTGAAGGACAGCGGCTTCTCCGTGTTCGCGAACGCGGTGAAGAACGGCGGTTCCGTCCGCTGCATCAACGTGAAAGGCGGCTCCCATCACTACTCCCGCAAGGAGATCGACGCCGAGGGCGAGTTCGTCAAGACCTACAAGGCCAAGGGCCTGGCTTGGATGAACTACAAGGACGAGGGCATCCAGAGCCCCATTCTGAAGTTCCTGTCCGCCGAAGAGGTGGCCGCCATCGAGGAAAAGGCTGACTTCGAAAAGGGCGATTTGCTGTTCATCGTGGCGGACCAGAACAGCGTGGTCTGGGCCTCCCTGGGCGCGCTGCGGCTGAAGGTGGCCAACAAGCTCCACCTGATCCCCGAGAACACCTACGCCCTTCTGTGGGTGGTGGAGTTCCCCCAGTTCGAATGGAGCGAGGAGGAGGGCCGGTTCATGGCCATGCATCATCCCTTCACCAGCCCCATGGACGAGGATCTGGACCTCATCGAAACCGACCCCGGCGCGGTCCGGGCCAAGGCCTACGACATCGTGCTCAACGGCAACGAAATCGGCGGCGGCAGCATCCGAATCCATTCGGCGGAGCTGCAGAAGCGGATGTTCAAGGCCCTGGGCTTCACCGAGGAAGCGGCCCAGCAGCGCTTCGGCTTCCTGCTCAACGCCTTCAAGTACGGCACGCCGCCCCACGGGGGCCTGGCCTACGGTCTCGACAGGCTGGCCATGCTGATCTGCGGCGCGGGCAGCATCCGGGACGTGATCGCCTTCCCCAAGGTGCAGAACGCCTCCGACCCCCTGACCGGCGCGCCCTATCCAGTGGAGCAGAAGCAGCTGGACGAGCTGCATATCTCCTTCAAGGACCTGGAAGACTAATCAAAAAAGGAGAAACACTATGGCAAACGAAAACGTGATCCATATCGGTTCCGAGGAAGCCTTCGATAAGCTCATGGCCGGGGATGCCCCCGTGCTGGTGGACTTCTGGGCCACCTGGTGCGGCCCCTGCCGCATGATCGCCCCCATCGTGGAGGAGATCGCCAACGAGTACGCGGGCAAGGTCGTGGTGGCTAAGGTGGACGTGGATGAGATGGGCGAGCTTGCTCAGCGGTACCGCATCATGAACATCCCCACCCTGATGCTCTTCAAGCAGGGCCAGCTGGTGGACAAGGCCATCGGCGCCCGGCCCAAGGCCGCTTTGGAGCAGATGCTGAACAAGGCCCTGTAACGGGAATGGACCGCATGTATCTGGACAACGCCGCCACCACCCGGCTCTCCCGCCGGGCGATGGCGGCCATGTTGCCTCTTATGGAGGGGGAGCAGGGGAATCCTTCCTCCCTCCACAGCTATGCCCGGGAGGCGCGAAAGGCCCTGGAAAGGGCCCGGGGCCAAGTGGCCCGGTGCATCGGCGCCGACGAGGGGGAGATCGTCTTCACCTCCGGCGGCAGCGAAGGCAACAACTATCTGCTCCGCGGCGCGATAGAGGCGAATCGGGATCGGGGCAGCCATGTGATCACCTCCGCGGTGGAGCATCCCTCCGTGCTGAACACCCTCCGCGCGTTGGAAAAGCAGGGGCGCATCCAGCTCACCGTCCTGCCCGTGGATGGGTACGGCCGCGTGTCCGTAGTGGACCTGTTCGCGGCCCTGCAGCCGGACACGGTCCTGGTGTCCGTCATGCTGGCCAACAACGAGGTGGGCACGCTGCAGCCCATCTCCAGCATCGGCAACCTGTGCCGGGAGCGGGGCGTCCTATTCCATGTGGACGCTGTGCAGGGAGCGGGCCATCTGCCCCTGGACGTGCAGGCGCTGCGGGCGGACATGCTGACACTCTCCGCCCATAAGTTCCACGGACCTCGGGGCGTTGGCGCTGCCTACGCCCGCAAGGGCACGCAGGTCGCCCCCCTTATGACGGGTGGGGAGCAGGAGAAGCACCGCCGGGCCGGCACGGAGAACGTGGCCGGCACTGTCGGCATGGCGGAAGCTCTTATGGAGCAGACAGAGGACATGGAGCAGGAGAGGGAACGCCTCCAAAGCCTGTCCGAAAAGCTGATCGGCGGCATCCTGTCCACTTTCGAGGGCGTGTCCCCCGACGAGCTGCTGGCCCTGCTGGACATGCAGGGCGTGGCCGCCTCCGCGGGGTCCGCCTGCACCGCCGGGTCCAACGAACCCAGCCACGTGCTGCAGGCCATGGGGCTGCTGGACGGCAGGCGCTGCGCGCCGCTGCGGTTGTCCCTGGGCCGGTATACAAAAGCGGAGGAGATCGACCGGGTCCTGGACATCCTGTCCAAGACGGTGGCCCGGCTCCGCGGATAGCGAAAAAATGCAAAAAATACCTGTATGTTCCCGATCCCTCTCCTGCATACTACCAGGAGAGGGACGCGTTTTCATATGGCTCCCTCCATCGTGAAGGAAAGGCGGTAAACGGACATGAGAACAGCAGGTGTGGGCTTAGGCATGGTCGGCGGGATGGCGCTGGCGGTCACGGCGATG
>CACXNN010000085.1 GCA_902768995.1 uncultured Eubacteriales bacterium
ACGTTGTCGATGTCCCTGGTGAAATCCCGGACCCGGGCCATGGTGACGGTTCGGTCCGTGACCACGTCGTCGAACCGCGCCATCAGCTCCGGCTTGGTCACGGGCGGCAGGTCTCCCATGGTCCAATCTGCCCCCAGGCCCCGGTACAGCTCCCCGTAGAAGGGACTGTTCTTCCGGGCGTATGCCACCAGGGCCCGCAGTCGCTTTCGCTGTATCCTCTCCAGCTTCTCCCGGCTCACCCGGTCCTTCCCGTAGGTCTTGGCCATGGTCGCAAGCAGGCTCATGGGGTCCCCTCCTTGTTTCGCGTTGCCAAAAGTATACTCGATTTCGATTGGGTTTTCAATCGAACGGCGCAAAAAAGGAGAGCCTTGCGGCCCTCCTTTCTGCAGGTTTCGTTGAAAAGCCAGATTACATATCCCTGGCTTCCTTGGCGAGGACGGCAGCCTCCTCCTCGGCGGTCAGGTAGGCGGAGGGAGCGGGCTTCACGCCGCGGCCCCACTCGATCCAGTTGACCACGAAGAAGGTGATGACGGACACCAGGCAGCCGAACACCACGGGCATCATGAACCACAGGGTGCCGCCGTTGGACAGGATCTGCCAAAGGATGAAGCCGGCGGTACCGGTGATGATGGAGATAAGACCGGAGTTCTTGGTGGCCTTGGGCACCACGAGGCCGAGGCCGTAGGCCGCGAAGGGACCTGCGCAGCGGATGCCGAAGGCGAAGGTGTTCATGGTCACGATGGAGATGCCGAACAGGGAGATGCACATGGCCACGAGCGCGGCGATCACGTTGCAGAACCGGGTCCAGAAGATGATCTGCTTCTCGGACAGGTTCTTCTTGCCGCCGAGGCCCTTGTACAGGTCGTTCATGATCATGGTGGACATGCACAGCAGGTTGGAGTCGGCGGAGGACATGGTGGCGCAGATGATGGCGGCGGAGATGAGGCCGGTGATGAAGCCGGGGGCATAGGCGCCGGTGATGGTCATCATGGCGTTGGAGCCGTTGGCGGCCAGGTTGGGCAGGTTATCCTTCATGGCGAAGGCGGCGAGGCCCAGCAGGGTGGGGAACACGGCCATGGCAGCCATGAGAACGGCGGACAGGAAGGAGGCGTTGCGGGCCGTCTTCTCGTCCTTGGCGGTCTCGAACCGGGTGACCATCTCGGGGCCGGCCAGGAAGGTGCAGAAGTAGTTGAAGATGTAGCCGATGATGGAGGCCCAGCCGATCTGGGTGAAGTTCAGCTTCTCGCCGGGGAGCTTGGCGGAGATGGCCTGCCAGCCGCCGGCGTTCTTGAGGACGATGGGGGTGGCGATGGCCAGGCCCACCAGGATGATGATGAACTGGACCAAGTCGGAGATCTGGTCAGCGATCATGCCGCCCAGGGTGGTGTAGAGGATGATGACGATGCCGGCGAACACCAGGCACACGTTCAGGGGGATGGAGGGGATCAGGGCGCTGATGACGCCGCCGGACGCGGCGATCTGGGAGGAGGTCAGGCAGAACAGGGACAGCACGGACAGGATGGCCGTGAAGTTGCTGCTGAGCTTGCCGAACCGACGGCCCACGACTTCAGGGATGGTGACAGCCAGGGTCTTGCGGATTTTGGGCGCGAAGTAGGCCAGGGGGATCATGGCGATGGACGCGGTCAGCACGTACCAGATGGCGCTCATGCCCCAGTTGCCGAAGGCCTTCTGCGCAAGGCCGGTGGTGCAGCCACCGCCGATGTTGTTGGCGGACAGGGAGAAAGCCACCATGAAGAGGCCCATCCGACGACCGGCAACCATGTAGTCCTTGGAGTTCTTGATCTTCAGCTTGCCCACGATGAAGCCGACGATCAGCATGCCCACGAGGTATGCCACCACGATAATGAGCGGCAGGACTTGGATTTCCATACATTTCCTCCTAAAAATGTTTTTTCGGTTTCCCGCAAGAGTAATATATCATATGCGTGACAAAATTGCCACATCTTTTTCACAATTTCTTTCAGGTTTCTCGAAATTTTTTGAGGCGAAAGAGGATGCTGACGGCCGAACGCTGAGATCAGCCGCTTCGAAAGCTCCTACCGCTTTACGATCCGGTAGTACTCCCTGGCGGTGAGGCGGTAGATGCAGTAGTAGGCCAGGGCGAAGACGAGGAGGGTAAGACCGCTGCAGAGGAGAAAGAGGCCCGTGTTGGAGAGGCCGAAGAGCAGCAGGATCTTCTTCGTCATGGGGAATGCCCCAGCGGTGTGGCAGGCGGCAGCCAGGAGGGGCAGGAAGAAGACCGTGGAGACCTGGCTCCGGATGGAGCTCTTCACCTCCGCCTGGGTCATACCCACCTGCTGCATGATGGAGAAGCTCCGGGCGTCCTCGTAGCCCTCGGAGACCTGCTTGTAGTAGACGATGAGCACCGCCGCCATGAGGAACAGGGCCCCCAGGAACAGGCCGATGAAGAAGAAGCCGCCCAGGCTCGCCCAGAAGTCCGTGCGCCCGGCCCGGCAGTCTTCGGTGAAGTACCAGCTGCTACTTAGGGGCAGGTCCCGGGTCCCCACCGCCACGGAGGCGGCGAAGAGGCTGGCGTCCGCGTCCGGGGCCAGGTTGCAGCCCACGTACACCCGCAGGGGCCCGTCACTTGGGTCCCCCACCGGGTCCGCGCCGTCCGCCTGCGGGAGATAGGGCTCGATGTCGGTCCGGTTGTTGGCGTACTCCGTGGCGGGGGCGTAGAAGCAGAGGGCGGCGAAGTCCTTCATCTCCACGCCCAGCTCCGCGGCCTTGCGCTCGTAGAGGGCCTTCACCTTCGGCAGGTCCTCCGGCGCGCCGCGGTTCACGTAGGTCTGCACGTCCCGGCAGTACATCAGATCCAGCATCTCGTCCACCCCCACGTAGAGGCACAGGGTGGTGGACACGGTGACCAGCACCATGGTGGACAGGATGCAGATGGTGGCGAGGCCCGCCGCGTTCCGCTTCATGCGGTGGAGCATGCCGGAGACCGCGGTGAAGTGCCGGGTCTGGTAGTAGTACTTTTTGTTCTTCCGAAGGGCCTTGAGGAGGGCGATGCTCCCGGCGGTGAACAGGCAATAGGTGCCCACGATCACCAGGACCACCGCCAGGAAGAAGAGCGTCAGGGCGTTGACGGGGTCCGACACCGTCAGGGACAGGCCGTACCCCGCGCCCATGGTGAGAAGGCCCAGGGCGGTCAAAACCCATTTCGTTCGGGGCTCCCGCTCCCCGGATTCGCCGCCATGCAAGAGCTCGATGGGCTTCACCCGGTTGAGGCGCAGGAGGTTCAGCAGGTAGTTCAGGAGGAAGATGCCTCCGAAGACCACCGCCGTGTAGATCGCCGCGTCCCGGGGCACCTCGAAGCCGAAGGGCACCTCCGCCTGGATCACCGCACAGAGGAGGAGCAAAAAGAGCTTGGAGAGCAGCACCCCCAGCAGCAGCCCGCCCAGGATGCAGAGGAGGGCGGCGAATACCGTCTCCCAAAGGAGGAGCCGGGCCAAATGCCGCTTCTCCATGCCCAGAATGTTGTAGAGCCCCAGCTCCTTCTGCCGCCGCTTCATGAGGAAGCCGTTGGTGTAGCAGAGGAGGGCGAAGGAGAAGAGAGCCACCACCATGGCCCCGAAGCCCAGGAGCCCCTGGACCGCGTTGACGCCCTTCAGGGCATAGATGCCCCGGTTCATGTTCAAAAACAGGATGTCGTAGAGCATGGCCGCGCTGACCATGCCGGAGAGAAGGTACGGCAGATAGAACTTGCCGTTGAGCCGCAACGACCGAAGGGCCAGCTGGGGATAGAAGCCGATCTTATGCATGGCCGTTCTCCCCGCTGGTCATGACCGTCAGGGTATGGGAGATCTCGGCGAACATCTCCCCCTGGGTCCGGTTGCCCCGGTAGAGCTGGTGGTAGATCATGCCGTCCCGGAGGAATAAGGTCCGCTTGGCGTGGCTGGCGGCGGTGACGCTGTGGGTGACCATCAGGATGGTCTGGCCCTGGGCGTTCAGGCTCTCGAAGACCCTGAGGAGGCTGTCGGAGGCCTTGGAGTCGAGGGCGCCCGTGGGCTCGTCGGCCAGCAGGATAGCGGGCTGGGTGATGAGGGCCCGTGCCACGGCGGTGCGCTGCTTCTGGCCGCCGGAGAGCTCGTAGGGGAACTTGTTGAGCAGCTCCCCGATGCCCAGAGCTGGGGCCAGGCGCAGGAGCCGCCCGTTCATCTCGTCGTAGCTCTTGCCCGCCAGCACCAGGGGCAAAAAGACGTTGTCCCGGACGGTGAAGGCGTCCAGCAAATTGAAGTCCTGGAACACGAATCCCAGGTTGTCCCGGCGAAAAGCAGTGAGATCCCGCTCCCGGACGCCGGCCATGTCCTCCCCGTTCAGCAGCACCCGGCCGCCGGAGGGGCGATCGAGAGCCGCCAGGATGTTCAGCAGGGTGGTCTTCCCGGAGCCGCTTTCGCCCATGATGGCCACGAACTCGCCGCTTTCCACGGCGAAGCTCACGTTTTTGAGCGCCTCCACCCCGGTCCCGCCCAGGCGGGTGGTGTAGACCTTCCTTAGATTCTTCACTTCCAACAGGGACATATCCGTTTCCTCCATCGTGCTTGATGGGACAAGTATACCCCCGTTCTCCGGGGGCTGCCATTTCGTTAGCTTACGGGAAGCTTACGGTTTTGTAAGATTCGTCATTCTGTGGGAAGCTCCGGTCGGGTCAGGTCCAGGATGACCTTCGTCCCTTTGCCCACCTCCGATTCGGCGGAGATCCGATGCCCCAACAGGGCGCAGGCCCGGCGGCAGAGGTACAGCCCCAGGCCCGTGGTACGCTCGGCGGCGCGGCCGTTCTCGCCGGTGAAGCTCTTTTCGAAGATCCGGGGCAGCTCCTCCGGCGGGATGCCCACGCCCGTGTCCTCGATGATAAGGCGTTGGCCCTGGGCGTAGACGGACACACCCCCAGTCTGGGTGTACTTGAGGGCGTTGCTCAGGAGCTGACCGATGACGAACCCCAGCCACTTCTTGTCGGTGAGGACCGTGAGGCCCGTGGGCGTGAAGGACAGGATCAGCTTCTTCAATATGAATAGCCGGGCGTACTCCTTCACGGCGGCCCGGATGACGGTATCGAGGTCGCATGCCTTCAGCACCAGGTCCGTGGTGTCGCTCCCCAGCCGCTGGTAGGTCAGCACCAGGTCCGCGTACTTCTCCATGCGGAACAGCTCCCCCTTCAGGAGCGCCCCGTCCGGCTGCCCGCTTTGGAGCAGCAGGTCCATGGCCGCCAGGGGGGTCTTGATCTGGTGGACCCAGGCGGTGTAGAAGGTCTCTGCCCTATCCCGGTCCCGGGCGGCGCGGGCGGCGATCTGACGCCGGTCCTCGTCGAGGGCGGTGAGCAAAGCCTGATAGTCCGCCTCCGGGGCGCCCTGGGGCTCCGGCAGGGGCGGCAGGCCCTCGGGAAGCTGCAGGAGGGCCCGCTGCAGGGCCCGGTGCTTCCGGCGATAGCGGAGGAACCCCGCCGTGAGGAAGCCGAGGCCCAGAGCGAGGCACAGCAGCAGGGCGTACAGGGCCCCTTCGAGGGGCGCCTTGTATAGCAAAAGGACCGCCGCGGACACGGCCCCGAACAGGGCCAGCATCAGCAGCAGCCTAAGATGAGATTTCAGATA
>CACXNN010000086.1 GCA_902768995.1 uncultured Eubacteriales bacterium
CTTTGTAGTTTTTGTTGGCAAACTTATTCTACCAGAGATTCATATGAACTTCTTCTTTTTCTTCTATCCTCTGTTGCACTTGATAGTATAATTCATCTCGAGGAAAACAAAAAAGCCCTATAAGGGCTTTTTTGATACGCAGGTTTTCTCAATAGCTGTAGGGAACGTACTCCGACCAGTTGGAGATCAGTTCGTGTCCCACGTGCCCGACGCCCCGGACCATCAGCGCCAGGAGGGCGATGATGCCGATGAGGATGAGTGCGATGCGGACGCCGCTGATGATGGTGCCGGCCAAAGCTAGCCCGTGGCCCTTGTTCTCCGGCAGCTTCTTGGCGCTGTTGAGGCCCATGATGCTCAGGATGAGGCCGGCGATGGCGGACAGGATGCCGATGCCCACGGGCACAAGGATCAGCGAGCAGATGAACCCGGCGATGGCCAGACCGTTGGTAGTTGAAGGCGCGGGAGCGGCGGTGGGCCTTGCCTGAGAGGAATAGTTGGGATTGGAGTAGGAGGGGGGCAACTGCGCGTTGGCGGCCGTATACCCTTCGGAAGCGTTCACGGGCGCCTGAGGAGCCTCCTCCACGGTCTCCTGAACGGGTTCCTCGACCACAGGCTGTTCGGGCGCTGCGGGAGCGGCCTGTACGGGAAGTCCGCAGGAGGTGCAGAACTTGGCGCCTTCCGGGAGAAGCGCGCCGCAATGGATGCAATGCATGGTGTTCGTCCTTTCTGTAAGTATGGAGAAAGTGATCTCTTTCGTCAATATACTATACCTATTCGCCTTTCTGTGTCAAGGCGGGAAAAAGCCGTGGCAAGATGGATCGGGATATGGTACAATATAAAAAAATCAGGCGAGGAGCAAAGCCAATGAGCAAATACAGGTTTCCCAAAATCGATCTGCACCTGCATCTGGACGGGTCCATGCTGCCCGAGAGCGCATGGGAGATGGCGGCGGAGCGGGGCATCGCCCTGCCGGCGGACACCCTGGAAGCGTTCCGGGAGTTTATCGTGGTGACGGCGGATTGCCGGAGCGTGAACGAGTATCTGAAGCGCTTCGAGATGCCGCTGCAGATACTGCAGGACAAGGCGGCTCTCGAGCGCACGGCCTACGAGCTGGTGCGGCTGTTGGCCGGGCAGGGGCTTCGGTATGCGGAGATACGCTTCGCCCCCCAGCTGCATCTTCGCAAGGAGCTAAAACAGCGGGACGCCGTAGAGGCGGTCCTCGCGGGCGTGAAGCGGGGCATGGCGGAGTACCCCGCCATCGATATCGGCGTGATCCTGTGCGCCATGTGCGTCGGCGACTATCGCGTCAACATGGAGCAGAATCTGCAGACGGTCCGGGAGGCGGCCCGGGCGCAGCAGGAGGGCGTGGTGGCCATAGATTTGGCCGGCGCCGAGGGGTTGACGCCCCTGTCCGGCTTCGCGCCGGTGTTCGAGCTCGCCCGTGAGCTGGGCGTCCCCTTCACCTGCCATGCCGGGGACAGCCAGGGCCCGGAGACCGTGGAGGCGGCGCTCGATTTCGGCGCGAAGCGCATCGGTCACGGGCACCACATCTATGAGGACAGACGCCTGTGCGCCCGTGCCATCCGGGACGGGGTCACGCTGGAGGTGTGCCCCACCAGCAACATTCAGTGCAGCACCCGTCCCTCCTATGAGGCCCATCCCCTGAAGAAGCTCCTGGACATGGGGCTGAACTGCACCATCAACACGGATAACATGATCCTGTCCGATATCGACCTCGACAAGGAGTACGACCGCTGCATCGAATATATGGGCCTCTCGCTGCAGGACGTCATACGCTGCAACATCAACAGCGTCCGGGCGTCCTTCATGGCGGAGGAGAAGAAGCTGGCCCTGATCGAGGAGCTGTTGGCGGCGTTGGACGCATGCGGATCCTGACCTATCGAGCAACGGAACAGGACGCAGGCAAGCGGGTGGAGACGGCCCTGATGGGCCGCCTGCAGGTCTCCCGCGGGCTCCTTTCCCGGTTGAAGCGCCGGGAGGACGGCATCTGCGTCAACGGGCAGAGGGTCTATTCCACCTATGTGCTCAAGGCGGGCGATATAGTATCGGCGGACGTGGGGGATCGGGAGCCGCCTCGGCACTTGGAACCCGTTCCCATGGTCCTCTCCATCGCCTATGAGGACGAGGACCTGCTGGTGGTGGATAAACCCGCCAACCTGCCGGTGCACCCCACCAAGGACCCGGCGGAGCCCAGCCTGGAGCAGGGGCTCCTGGCCTATCTTTCGGTGGGGGATTATCCCCATTTCGTGAGCCGGCTGGACAAGGGCACCACGGGGCTGATGCTGGTGGCCAAAAGCGGCTACATGCACGAGCTCATGAAGCGCCGCCTCCATACGGACGCCTTCTGCCGGGAGTATCTGGCGGTGGCGGAGGGGATCGTGGCGCCGCCCTCCGGCGTCATTGACGCGCCTATCGGCCTTGCGGACGGTTCCTCCTATCGGCACGAAGTCCAGCCGGACGGGGCGAGAAGCCTGACGCAGTATGAGACCCTCTCTACGGCCGACGGCCGGACCCTTCTGCACCTATTGCCCAAGACCGGGCGCACCCATCAGCTGCGGGTCCATATGGCCCATCTGGGATACCCGCTGACCGGGGACTGGCTCTATGGAACGCGGTCGGAGGCCATCGACCGACCGGCCCTCCATTCCCATCGCCTGGTGTTTCTCCATCCGCTGACGGGGGAAAGGATCGAATGCCTTTCGCCCTTACCCCCCGACATGCAACGCCTCGTTCCCTGAACCGCCGACGGGCGGTTTTCTTTTTGTTCATACTCATTCCGCGACTTGTACGAATCTATGACGCAATTTGTCCGCATATGGATGGTACGCTTTCGCCATCGAAAGGAGTGAGGGAAATGATGAAACGGATGATACAGATCTTCGCCTGCGTATGCCTGGCGGTGGTCGCTTTCTGCGTCCTAGCCAATGTAAGGGTGATCCACGCGGCATCGTCGAAGATCGTTTGGCCCAACGCGCTGTCCGACAAGAAGGTGGACTGCATCATCGTCCTCGGCGCCAGGGTCTACGAGGACGGGACCCCCTGCACCGTGCTGAAGGATCGGCTGGACACGGGGATCGACCTCTATCGGGCGGGCGTCTCCGACCGGCTCCTGCTTTCCGGGGATCATGGCAAGGTGGACTACGACGAGGTCACCGCCATGAAAGCCTACGCCATGGAGCAGGGGGTGCCGGAAAAGGACATTTTCCTGGATCATGCGGGCTTCTCCACCTACGAGACCATGTACCGGGCGGCGACCATCTTCGGGGCCCAGAGCTGCGTGGTGGTCACCCAGCGATACCATCTGTCTCGGGCGGTGTATCTGGCGAACACCATGGATATGGAGACCTACGGGGTGGAGGCGGATAGGGAACCCTATCAGCGGATACGGTATTTCGAAGCCAGGGAAGCCCTGGCTCGGGTGAAGGACGTGATCTTCGCCGTCGTCCGGCCGGAGCCCACCTATTTGGGCGCGCCCATCTCCCTGGACGGGGACGGCCGCGTCACGGCCCAGGCCCCCTTCGCCATGCCGATCCTGGCGGAGGGATGGGGGACTAACGATTGACTTTGCCGCGAAAGGATAATATACTGTTCCTATACCAAGGAAAAAAGAGGTACAGGCATGATCCGAGTTGGCATCGTTGGCTACGGCAATGTGGGGCGGGGCGCTGAATCCGCCGTCCTGCAGAGCGAGGATATGGTTTTGACGGGCATTTTCACCAGGCGCGATCCCGCATCCGTTCATCCGCTGCGGGCGGAAACGTCGGTGTTACCCGTCTCTTTTCTTATGGAACAGAAGGCAGACGTGGACGTGCTGCTGCTGTGCGGCGGCAGCGCCACGGACCTGCCCGTTCAGACCCCGGAGCTTGCCCGGCGGTACTGCGTGGTGGACACCTTCGACACCCACGCCCGCATCCCGGAGCACTTTGCCAACGTGGACGCGGCAGCCAAGGCGGGGAAGACGGCGGCCGTCATCAGCACCGGCTGGGACCCGGGCCTGTTTTCCCTGATGCGCCTTTTGGGGACCTCCGTCCTGCCCGACGGCACGGGGGACACCTTCTGGGGCCCCGGCGTGAGCCAGGGCCATTCGGACGCGGTCCGGCGCGTGGAGGGGGTGGCAGACGCCCGGCAGTATACCATCCCCGTGCAGAAGACCATGAGCGCTGTCCGCAAGGGGGAGAGCGGCTTTACCGCCCGGGAGAAGCACACCCGGGAGGTGTACGTGGTGCTGAAGGAGGGAGCCGATCCCCAGCGGGTGGCCCGTGAGATCATCACCATGCCCAATTATTTCGACGAGTACGACACCACGGTCCACTTCATCTCCGCGGAGGAGATGGCGGCGGAGCATGCTGCCATGCCCCACGGCGGCTTCGTGATCCGCAGCGGCAAGCTGGGAGAGGCGCGGCAGTACGCCTCCTTGATGGAGTTCAAGCTGGAGCTGGACTCCAACCCCATGTTCACCGGCGCCATCATGGCCGCCTTCGGCCGGGCCTGTTGCCGGCTTCATGAACAGGGACAGACCGGCTGCTTCACCGTGCTGGACGTGCCGATGGGGCTGCTTTCGCCCCTGTCGGCCCAGGAGCTTCGAAGGAAACTGGTTTAAATACGTTTATCATACAGGAGGGGGAACAAACATGATCCAGATCGAAAACATTTGCGTTTCAGGCTTCGCCGCCGCCCTCAGGGGCATGCGCAATCCCTTGAACAGCTGGAAGAAGAGCGACAGCACCATCACCTATGAGAACGGCGAGGAGATCGCTAAGATCGGGCCCAACGACCTCGACCTCATGAAGCGGCTCAGGAAGGCCGGCAGCGACCATAGGAAGTATCTTAGAATGATCAACGTCTCCATGGACATCACGGCCATGCAGCCCTGGTGGTTCGAGTTCGACACCTACAAGGTGGGCACCGTCCGCAACTCCTGCTCCAAGATGCACAAGATCCATTCCAAGACTTTCACCACGGCGGACTTCGCCCACGACGGCATCGACGAGGTCCCCTATGCCCAGGAGGCCCTGAACGCCGTCATCGGGGCCTGCGAGCAGCTTCGGCTGGACTTCAACGCCACCAAGGAGAAGAAGTATTGGCGGGCGCTCATCGAGCTGCTGCCCGAGGGCTACTGCATGCGGGCCACGGTCCAGCTCAACTACGAGGTGCTGCTCCATATGTACTGGTCCAGAAAGGACCACAAGCTCACCGAATGGCACGACTTCTGCCATATGATCGAGGAGCTGCCCTACTTCAAGGAGGTCTGCCTCCTGGAGGAGGGGAACTGATGCTGCTCACCGGTAAACAGCCTGCGGAACAGCTGTATTCGAAGATTGACGAGCGGGTCCGGTCCATGACCGAAGCACCCGGCCTGTTCGCCTTATACGATCCCGAGGACAAGCCTGCGGGCTGGTACTTGAGGAGCATCCAGCGGGCTGGGGAGGCCCATGGCATCCCTGTCTACGCTCGCCCTCTGTCCGAAGGCACGGCTCTGCCCGGCCTTAAGGCGTATCCCCGCACCACCCCCTGCACGGCGGAGGCCTGCGTGCGGCTGCTGGACTATTATAAAGTGCCCGTTTCAGGCAAGCACGTGGTGATCCTGGGCAGGTCCCTGACGGTGGGGCGGCCCCTTGCCATGCTCCTGCTGGACCGGAATGCCACGGTGACCATCTGCCACAGCAAGACGGAGGATCTGCCTAGCATCTGCCACCAAGCGGACATCCTCGTCTGCGCCACCGGCCGGGAAGGGCTGGTGGGCAAGGACTGCGTTCGTCCCGGCCAGACGCTCATCAACGTGGGCGGCGACGCCGTCGAGGAGGAGGTCACTCCAATCGTGGAGAACCTGTGCCCCTTCAAGGGCGGCGTAGGAGCCCTGACCACGGCGGTCCTTTTACAGCATGTGACGGAAACAAATTGATGAAACGCATTGCGATCTTGACCGGCGCCACCGGAGGGCTGGGGCAGGCGTTCCTGCGCGAATTGCTCCGGGAAGATATCGACGAGATATGGGCCGTCGCCAGAAATCAGAAAAAGCTGGAGGAGCTTTGCAGTACCTTTGGAAAGAAGGTGTTTCCCGTTCTGTGCGACTTGAGCGACGCGTCCGAAGTAAAGAAGCTGGCGGCTCTTCTGGAGGAGCGTCGGCCGGACGTTCGGTTCCTCATCAACAATGCGGGCATGGCCAGAATGGGCCGGATAGAGGCCTTTTCCAGCGACGAGATTTCAAGCACGATCGAAATAAACTGCAAGGCACCGACG
>CACXNN010000087.1 GCA_902768995.1 uncultured Eubacteriales bacterium
GACATTTTGGACGTGTTCCCGCCCCAGGGGGAGGACCCCTGCCGGATCGAGTTTTTCGACGACGAGGTGGACCAGCTCCGCTGGTTCGACGTAAGTACCCAGCGGTCCATCCGCCAGACGGATCGGGCCCTGCTGCCCCCTGCCTTCGAGACGCCCCAGCCCGGGACCCGGGTCCGCCAGGCGGTGAAGGCCCTGGGGGATCGGGCGGGCTTCGACCGGGAGCGGGAGGATTGGGCCCAGGAGCGGCCCACCCTGGGGGCGGACGTGCTGCTGCCCCTGCTCTATGAGGAGGAAGCGTCTCTGGACGACTATCTCCCCAGGGATTGCTTCAAGCTGGTCCTGGAGCCGGACCGGGTGCTGGAGGAGGGGCGGACCGCCCGGACCCTGTTCCTCGAGTCCGTCACCGCCATGCTGGAGCGAGGGGAGGGCCATCCCAAGCAGGCGAAGCTGCTGCGGGAGGAGGGGTACCTCATCCCCGTGCTGAACACCCGGCGGACGGGGGCCGTCTATGCCCTGTTCCGCACCAGCCGGGACATGGAGCACCGGATGCGGGTGACCTTCACCTTGGAGGGGGCCCCCATGTACCTGGGAGACATGGGCGAATTGGTCCGGGAGCTGAAGCGGTTTCGGCAATCCGGCGGCAGCGCTCTCTTATACGGCGGCGAAAGCGCCGACGCCCTGCTCCAAAGCCTGCAGGACGAGATACGCTGTGCCATAACGGACGAATTAAACAGAGATTTGGAGCCCGGCGAGGTGCTGATCCTGCGGGAGAGCCTGCCTCGGGGCTTTCTGTGCCCGGCCCAGAAGCTTTTGGTGCTCACGGGGGCGGAGCTCTTCGGCAAGCGCCTGTCCCGGCCTCGGAAGAAAAAGAGTGGGCTGAAATTTTCCGACCTGTCCGTAGGGGACTACGTGGTCCACGAGGCCCACGGCGTGGGCCGGTTCGTGGGCGTGGAGCAGCTGACCGTGGAGAACAGCACCCGGGACTACCTGTTGCTCCTCTACAAGGGCGGCGACAAGCTCTATATCCCCACGGACCAGCTGGATCGGATACAGAAATACATGGGTTCCTCGGGCGAGGACGTGGCCCCGGCGTTGAGCAAGCTGGGGGGCGGCGAGTGGCAGCAGAAGGTCCAGAAGGCCCGGGCCGCGGCCAAGAAGCTGGCGGTGGACCTGGCGGCCCTGTACGCCAAACGGGCCTCCATCCAGGGCTTCGCCTATGCCCCCGACACCCCCTGGCAGCGGAAGCTGGAAGCCGCCTTCCCCTATGAGGAGACCCCGGACCAGCTCCGGTGCATCCGGGAGGTGAAGGCGGACATGGAGAGCCGCCGGCCCATGGATCGGCTCCTCTGCGGGGACGTGGGCTACGGCAAGACCGAGGTGGCCATCCGGGCGGCCTTCAAGGCGGTCCAGGACGGGAAGCAGGCGGCCCTGCTGTGCCCCACCACCATATTGGCCCAACAGCACTTCGCCACCGTGTCGGAGCGGTTCGCCGCCTTCCCGGTGACCGTGGGCTGCCTTTCCCGGTTCCAGACCCCCAAGGAGCGGGAGGCCGTGAAGAAGGCCCTGGCTTCCGGGGAGCTGGACATGGTGGTGGGCACCCACGCGCTGCTCGCCAAGGACGTAAAGTTTAAAGATTTGGGGCTCCTCATCATCGACGAGGAGCACCGCTTCGGCGTGAACCACAAGGAGCAGATCAAGGCCCTGCGGAGCCAGGTGGACGTGCTGACCATGACGGCCACCCCCATCCCCCGGACCCTGAACATGGCCATGACCGGGGTCAGGGACGTGTCCGTCATCGAGACGCCCCCGGAGAACCGGTTCCCGGTGCAGACCTACGTGGTGGAGTACACCGACGCCCAGATCGCCGCCGCCATCCGGCGGGAGCTTGCCCGGGGCGGCCAGGTCTTCCTGGTCAGCAACAAGGTGATGGGCATGGAGAGCACCCTCGCGCACTTCCAGGAGCTGGTGCCCGAGGCCCGGTTCCTCATGGCTCACGGGCAGATGAACGAACACGCCCTGGAGCAGGCCATGCTGTCCTTCATCCAGCGGGAGGCGGACGTGCTTTTATGCTCCACCATCGTGGAAAGCGGCGTGGACATACCCAACTGCAACACCCTGGTGGTCCTGGACGCGGACAAGCTGGGATTAGCACAGCTATACCAGCTCCGGGGCCGGGTGGGCCGGTCCAGCCGGATCGCCTACGCCTACTTCACCGTGCCCCAGAGCCGGTCCCTGCCGGAGGCGGCCCAGAAGCGGCTGCTGGCGGTGCGGGAGTTCACCCAGTTCGGAGCCGGATACCGGCTGGCCATGCGGGACTTGGAGATCCGGGGCGCCGGGAGCCTGCTGGGGGCGGAGCAGCACGGGCATCTTGCCGACGTGGGCTATGAATACTACTGCAAGCTGATCCGCCAGGCGGTGGACGAGGAGACGGGCCGGGAATCGCCGCCCCTCATCGACACGGCGGTGGACGCCCCCGGGGACGCCTACGTGCCCCGTGGCTTCGTGAACGGGGAGCTGCAGCGGATGGCCATGTACAAGCGCATCGCCGAGATCGAGGACGAGGCTATGTTCGACGACTTGTACGACGAGTTCACGGACCGGTATGGGGATCTGCCGGACAGCGTGGAGCGGCTCATGCGCCTTTCCCTCATCAAGCACCTCGGGGCCCGGGCCGGGTTCCTGTCCGTGACGGTGAAGCCCGGGAAGGCGACCATGAAATACGACAAAAGCGCCCGGCCCGACGGAGGGAAGCTCCTGCTGGCCCTGTCAAACGAGCAGGGGGCCAGGCTGCTGGCCGGGGATCCGGCAGCCGTGGAAATCGCGGTTAAGGGCCGCGGCGCGGACGAGTTCGTTAAAAAACTGCCACAATTTCTTTCCATTCTGGCGGATTGCAACCGGATGGACGAGAGGGTATAATGGGGCGAAGCATATAGAAGAAAGGAAACTGAAACCGTGATGAAGAAATATTTGGCGCTGCTGCTGTGCCTGCTGCTGATGTTGAGCGCGGCAGGGTGCCTGGAAAAGACGGAGAAGGCCGAAGCGGACGCGAAGCCCGCCGCCACCGACACCACCGGCGGCGACGTGGACGCCAGCGAGACGGACGAGCTGCCCGCCTTCACCCTGGGGGACTTCACCGTCACCGTGGGCGAGGTCCGCAGCAGCTACAACACCGTGGTGGAGTACATGAGCTACTACGGCCTCACCGCCCCCACCACCGCCGAGGAGATCCAGCAGTATCGGAGCATGATCATCGAGGATCTGCTGACCGCCAAGGTGCTGCCCTGGAAGGCCCAGCAGATGGGCCTCAAGCTCACCGAGGAGAAGAAGGAGCAGGTGGCCCAGGAGGTGGAGGAGCTCATCGCCGAGTACGCCGGGGACTATCTGGACGACGCCAAGAGTGAGCTCGGTGAGGACGCCGGCGCCGCGGAGCTGGCCCTGAAGGCCCGGGAGTTTCTGGAGCAGGACGTGGAGGATTACTTCGGCTACCCCTTCGGCCAGTGGCTGGAGGAGCTGACCGCCTCCTATGAGGAGAACGCCCTCACCGAGATGCTCCAGGAGGCCTTCAACAAGGGCGTTACCGTCACCGAGGAGCAGGCCCGGGCCTGGTTCGAAGGGGAGTTGGAGGACCAGAAGGAGAGCTTTACGGAGGACTACACCTACTTCAAGAGCCAGTACGGCGCCTATCGGGACGGCGAGTCCAGCGTGCCCGCCCTCTACACCCCCGAGGGCTTCGGCCGGATGCAGGTGATCACCTTCAACGTGAACGACGCCGACAGCGCCGCCTATGCCGCCAACGAGCTGGAGATGACCAATCTGGAGGCGGAGTACGGGAAGCTGGTCCTGCGGGGCCAGGACGAAGCCCGGCAGGCGGAGATCCTGACCCGGTACGGGGAACTCAAGAGCCAGAACGACGGCATGTTCCAGGCCATCCTGGGCAACGCCGACAAGGCCCGGACCGACGCCCTGAACGGGACGGACATGAAGCAGGTCTACGACACCTACGCGGACATCACCGGCGTGGTGGGATACCACAACTATGCCGACGGGTACGTGATCTTCTACACCAAGGCCCAGGATGACGAGTGGCCCCAGGAGGTGTGGAACGCGGCCGTGGCCCTGAAGGAGGGGGAGGTCTCGGAGCTGTTGCAGGTGGGGGACACCTTCTATCTCATCAAGCGCCTTTCCGATCTGCCCGCCGGCACCGCGTCCTTCGAGGACGACGCGGAGGCCTACACCGCCGCCGCCCTGGCGGAGCAGCAGCAGAAGGAATGGGACGCCGTCCAGGAGGATTGGCTCAGCGAGGCCCGGAACGCCGCCGTGTTCTACGAGGAGAACTACGCGGGCGTGGGCGTGCAATGAGCGCGCCGACCCTGTGGAAAGAGGAGGTGGGCGACAAGCCCACCTCTTTGGCGTATCGATTCATTCGGTTCGGGGTCTGGCTCTTCTCCCCCAAGTGGAAGCTGTCCGGGGCCGAGAAGCTGCCGGAGGGCCCCTGCGTCATCGTGGGGAACCACTCCCAGATGTACGGGCCCATCGCCGGGGAGCTCTACACCCCCGGGCGGCATTGGGTCTGGTGCGCCGGGGAGATGATGCATAAGGAGGAGGTGGCCGCCTACGCCTACCAGGACTTCTGGTCCGGCAAGCCCAAGGCCGTCCGCTGGTTCTATAGGCTCCTCAGCCACCTGATCGTGCCCCTCAGCGTGTGCGTATTCAACAACGCCCACACCGTGGCCGTGTACCACGACGCCCGGGCCCTGGCCACCTTCCGGGACAGCGCCCAGAAGCTCCGGGACGGGGATCGGCTGGTGGTCTTCCCCGAGTGCTACGACGAGCACAACCACATCGTCCACGCCTTCCAGGACCGGTTCATCGACCTGGGGCGCATGTATTACAAGCAAACAAAAAGGGCCTTGCCCTTCGTGCCCCTGTACGTGGCTCCGGCCCTGGGGGTCCTGACCTTCGGGGAGCCCATCCTCTACGATCCCGCCGCCGTGGGAGAGACGGAGCGGAGCCGCATCTCGAACGCCCTGATGGACGCCGTCACCGCCATGGCCGAGGCCCTGCCGGAGCACACGGTGGTGCCCTATCCCAACCTCCCCAAGCGGGCATGGACGAAGAACAGGAAATGATATCGATCGGCGCAGGCTGCCTGCGCTTTTTTTATGCCGTCAGGGGCGATCCGGCGGGTCCTTGGCGACGATCAGGGATAGGTATCCGGCGCTGTCCGGGAGCTGGTCCACACCTCGGTACAGCTTTTCCGTGTCCATGCCGCAGTTCTCCACGGCGAAGACCTCCTTGCCGCTGCTCTTTAGCCGCGCCTTCGTCTCCCCCAGGGAGCCGGAGGCTTTCATCAGGACGCAGGTGCCGGGCAGGCGGAGCGTTTCACCCATATCATGGGCCCCGGGCGCCACGTGCAGGGGTTCGTCCCCCTCCACCAGGGGCAGGTTCAGCCGGGCGGCTGCCGCCGAGAAGGAGGGCACCCCCGGCACCGTCTCCACCG
>CACXNN010000088.1 GCA_902768995.1 uncultured Eubacteriales bacterium
GCCGGGGACGAGGGCATCCGCTACAGCAAGCTGAACTACAAGCCCATCGAGCTCATCCCCAAGTATCTGGTCACAGTGTACGCATAAACAAGGAGGGACCTATGGAGAAGTGGTGGAAGGAACAGGCAGTCTATCAGATCTATCCCATGAGCTATTGCGACAGCAACGGCGACGGCATGGGCGACATCCCCGGCATCATCTCCAAACTCCCCTATATCAAATCTCTGGGGGTGGGCATCCTTTGGCTCTCCCCGGTCTATCGCTCCCCCGGCGAGGACAACGGCTACGACATCTCCGATTACTGCGATATCGACCCCAAGTTCGGCACCCTAAGTGACATGGACGAGCTCATCCAAAAGGCCAACGCCCTGGGACTTCGGATCGTCATGGACCTGGTCATCAACCATACCTCCGATCAGCACGAATGGTTCCAGAAGAGCCGCCGCCGGGAAGCCCCCTATGAGGATTTCTACATCTGGCGAGATGGGAACGGCAAGCGGCCCCCTAACAACTGGACCAGCTTCTTCGGCGGCGGGGCCTGGGCCTTCGATGAGGTCCGGGGGCAGTGGTATCTGCATCTGTTCGCCAAGGGCCAGCCGGACCTCAACTATCGGAACCCTGCCGTCATCGACGCGGTGGAGCGGGTCATGGACTTCTGGCTCGCCCGGGGCGTGTCGGGCTTTCGATGCGACGTCATTAACCTCCTCTGGAAGGACAGCCTGAAGAACGGCTTCCCCAAAGGCGCCCTGGTGGGCAGCGAATACTACATCGGCCGCCCCGGCTGCCATGAGCTCCTCCAGCGGTTCCGCCGGGAGGTCCTCTCTAAATACGATTGCTTCACCGTGGGCGAGACCGTGCTGGTGTCCCCCCGGAAGGCCCGGGAGCTGACGGACCCCGGCCGGGGCGAGCTCGACATGGTCTTCTCCTTCGAGCATATGAACGCGGACTGCTGGCTTGTCAAGTGGCTGCCCCGGAAGTTCAAGCCCCAGCGGCTCTTCAGGAGCCTCGTCAAGTGGCAGAAAAAGCTGCCCTGGAACGCGGTCTACCTGGAGAACCACGACCAGCCCCGGTCCGTGTCCCGCTTCGGGGACGACAGCCCGGCTTCCGCCAAGGCTATCCTGACCCTGCTCCTCACCCTTCGGGGCACCCCCTTCGTCTACCAGGGGGAGGAGCTGGGCATGACCAACTTCGACTTCACCTCCATGGACGACATCCAGGACGTGGAGTCCAAGAACATGGTCCCCACCCTGAAAAAGCTGGGCCTCAACGACAGGCGGATATTCGAGCGCATGAGGAAGGCCAGCCGGGACAACGCCCGGACCCCCATGCAGTGGACCCCTGGCCCGGAGGGCGGCTTCACCACGGGTACCCCCTGGATCAAGGTCAACGGCAACCACGTGACCATAAACGCCGAGACGGAGGAGCAGGACCCCGACTCCGTGCTGAACTGGTTCCGCACTCTCATGGCCTATCGGAACGGCAGCGACGTGCTGAAGCAGGGCCGCTTCCGCCTCATCAGCCGGGAGAAGGACTGGATCAAGATCGAACGGCGGCTGGGGGATGAGCGGGTCATCGTGGCGGTGAACTGGTCGTCGAAGCCCGTGAAGCTCCCCCTGGTGGGCTATCCCGTCCTCTCCACCCACGGCACCAAACAGCTGGACTGCCAGCTTCAGCCCTGGGAAGCGGTGCTGATCGAAGAGAAGTAGCTTTTGGACATCCAAGTATTTGACATAAGGAGAAAGACCATGATCGAATGCAGCGACAAAGTTTTCCGCCTGGCTACGGACCACACCGCCTATCTCTTTCGGGTGACCCCCTTCGGTCATCTCGAACACCTTCACTACGGCGGCCCCGTGTCCCTGGCGGACGGTGGGGCCCTGGCGGCCAAGACCACCATCGCCCGGGGCTCCTCCATCCTGTACGACGAGAGCAGCGACACCTACTGCCTGGACGATCTGGCCCTCGAATGGAGTGGCGTGGGCAAGGGCGATTTTCGGAACCCGCCCGCGGAGCTGACCCTCCCGGACGGCGCCTTCACCAACGATTTCGTCTTCGAATCCCACGAGCGGAAGGACGGCCCCCTGCCTATGGAGGGGTTGCCCACGGCCTACGGCGACGACGCCGAGACGCTGATCCTCCACCTGAAGGAGAAGGAGGCCCCCGTAACGTTGGATCTGGTCTACACGGTCTATCCCCATGAGGACGTGATCACCCGTCGGGCGGTGCTGAAGAACGGGGGAGAGGCCCCCGTGATCGTCGACAAGCTCATGAGCTACATGCTGGACCTGGTGCCCGCCGCCGACCTCACCTTCACCACCTTTGACGGCGGCTGGATCCGGGAGGCCCGCCGCCACGATCGGCCCGTTATGTCTGGCATCTACGTGAACGAGGGCAGCACCGGCGCCTCGGGCCACAAGCACAATCCGGGCGTGCTCCTCTCCGAAGCCCATTGCTCGGAGGAGCAGGGGCGCTGCTGGGGCTTCAACCTCCTCTACAGCGGCAACCATTACACCGCCGTGGAGAAGGCGGAGAACGGCCTCGTCCGGGTCATGGCGGGGATCAGCCCCCGATGCTTCCGCTATACCCTGGCTCCCGGCGCATCCTTCGAGACGCCGGAGGGGGTCATGACCTATTCGGACGGGGGCTTCAACGGCCTGTCCGCCCACTTCCACGACTTCATCAACGGCCACGTGATCCGGGGCGACTGGAAGGGAAAGGAACGGCCGGTGCTCTGCAACGATTGGGAAGCCTGTTTTTTTTCCTTTCGGGAGAGGAAGCTCCTCTCCCTGGCCAAGCGGGCGAAGAAGGCGGGCGCTGAAAGATCAACAAGCTGGGCATGAGCTTCGGCCTGTGGGTGGAGCCGGAGAGCGTCAACGAGAACAGCGACCTCTACCGGGCCCATCCCGACTGGGCGGTGAAGCTGCCGGGCCGCAAGCCCTCCTACGGCCGGAACCAGCTGCTGCTGGATCTGGTGAACCCAGCGGTCCGGGACTACATCGTGGAGAACGTGAGCCGCATCCTGGACAGCTGCCCCATCGCCTACGTGAAGTGGGACATGAACCGCCACATGAGCGACATGTATTCCCCCTTCTGCGAGAACGGGGCCTTCTTCCACGAGTACATCAAGGGGCTCTACGACGTGCTGGGCCGCATCTTTTATCCCCGGCCCCACATCCTCTTTGAAAGCTGCTCCTCCGGCGGCAACCGGTTCGACCTGGGCATGCTCTGCTACTCTCAGCAGATCTGGGCCAGCGATGACACGGACGCCATCGAACGGGTGAAGATCCAGGGCGGGCTTTCCTACCTGTATCCCATATCCACCATGGGCGCCCATATCTCCGAGGCTCCCCATCAGCAGACCCTGCGGGAGACGCCCCTGTCCACCCGCTTCCACACCTCCGCCTTCGGGGCCCTGGGCTGGGAGATGGACCTCGGCACCCTGACCCCTGCGGAAAAGAAGGAAGCGAAGAAGGACATGGCCTTCTACAAGGCCCACCGCAAGACCTTCCAGTTCGGCCGTTTCCAGCGCCTGGGCCGCCAGAACGGCATGGAGACCTGGGTGGCCCTGGGGGAGAAGGAGGCCATGGCCGCCCGCTTCCTCATGGACAACGAGGCCGCCGCGCCGGCGGACGTGCTGCGGGTGCCGGGACTGGACCCTGACAGGACCTACGCCGTGGAGCGGCAGACCAAGGGCGTCCGGGTGGGCCCCCTGGCCAGCCTCCTCAAGCACGTGGCCCCGGTGAGCCTTAAAAAGGGAGGGTTCGTCATCCGCACCATCGACAAGTTCTTCATGCTCCCCGACGGGGAGGCCACCTTCACCGCCACAGGCCGGGCACTCAATGAGGGGGTGCCCCTCAACACCCGGTTCATCGGCACGGGCTACAACAAGGATATCCGCATGCTGAGCGACTTCGGCTCGGAGCTGTACTATATCAAAGGAGTGGAAGCATGACCAAAGGGGAACTGATCCGATCCTTCTACGAGGCCTTCGGCCCCGGGGCCGAGCCCCGCGTCTTCTTCGCCGGGGGCCGGGTGAACCTGATCGGCGAGCACGTGGACTACAACGGCGGCCACGTGCTGCCCTGCGCCCTGACCATGGGCACCTGGGGTCTGCTCCGCCGCCAGGCCGACGATCGGCTTAGGTTCTACTCGCTGAACTTCCCCCAGGCGGGGGTGCTGGAGGGGACGCTGCGCAGCGTCCGCTTCCACGAGCGGAACCAGTGGACCAACTACGTGCTGGGCATGCTGTTCGCCCTGGGGGAGCGGGGGATCGTGCTCAATTCCGGCTTCGAGCTTTTGATCTACGGGAACATCCCCAACGGCTCGGGCCTGTCCTCCTCCGCATCCTTGGAGATGGTGGCGGGGGAAGCCTTTCGGGCCTGCTACGATCTCGACGTGACCAACGTAGAGCTGGCGCTCCTGGGTCAGCGGTCGGAGAACGGGTTCATCGGCCTCAACAGCGGCATCATGGACCAGTTCAGCATCGCACTTGGACAGGAGGATTCCGCGGTGTTCCTGAACACCGGCACCCTGAGCTACGAGTACGTGCCCGTGGAATTGGGCGACAACGTGATCCTCATCATGAACACCTGCAAGCGCCGTACCCTGGCGGACTCCAAGTACAACGAGCGCCGTTCAGAGTGCGAAAGCGCCCTGAAGGCCCTGCAGAAGGTCCTACCTGTGAAGGATCTAGCCTCGGTGGACCTTCGCACCTTCGAAGCCAACAAGGGTCTGATCGAAAACGAGACGGAGCGTAACCGGGCGGAGCACGTGGTCTATGAGTGCGCCCGGACCGTGGAGGCCTGCAAGAAGCTGCGCGCCGGGGACCTCATCTCCTTCGGCCGGCTCATGGATGCCTCCCACGATTCCCTGCGGGACCTGTACGCCGTGTCCTGCAAGGAGCTCGACACCCTGGTGGACGAGGCAAGGAAGTGCCCCGGGGTCCTGGGGGCCCGGATGACCGGAGCGGGCTTCGGCGGCTGCGCTGTGGCCATCGTGAACCGGGACGCCGTGAAGGATGTAATGGAGCAGGTAGGCGCAGCCTACGAAAAGGCCATCGGCTATCCCTGCGCCTTCTACGTGGCCAGCATCGGCGGCGGCCCTCGGGAGCTATGAACAGGCGGAACAACACATCACATATAAAATCGATTTGGAGGTATTGGAAATGAACAAACCCATTCTCGTCATCATGGCAGCCGGCATGGGCAGCCGGTACGGCGGCTTGAAGCAGATGGACCCGGTGGACAAGGAGGGCCACGTGATCATGGACTTCTCCCTCTTCGACGCTAAGCGGGCCGGGTTCGAGAAGGCCGTGTGCATCATCAAGCGGGAGATGGCCGAGGACTTCGAGGAGGTCATCGGCAGCCGGGTCCGGCCCTTCCTGGAGCTCCAATACGCCTTCCAGGACATGAACGCCCTTCCGGAGGGCTACAGCGTCCCCGAGGGCCGGGTGAAGCCCTGGGGCACCACCCACGCCGTCCTGGCCGCCAAGGATCTGATCGGTGACGCCCCCTTCGCCGTCATAAACGCCGACGATTTCTATGGGCGCGAGGCCTACAGGACCATCTACGACTACCTGAAGGTGCCCCATGCTAAGGGCGAGTACGCCATGGTGGGCTATCTTCTCAAGAACACTGTCACCGACAACGGCCACGTGGCCCGGGGCGTGTGCGTGGTGGACGAGAACGACAACCTGACCTCCATCGCCGAGCGCCTGCGCATCGAGAAGCGTAATGGCGGCATCGCCTTCACCGAGGACGAGGGCAAGACCTACACGGCTCTCGATCCCGACGACACCGTGTCCATGAACTTCTGGGGCTACATGCCCGACTTTTTGGAGGAAGCGGAGAAGCGCTTCCCCGCGTTCCTGGACGAGAACCTGCCCAAGAACCCCCTGAAGTGCGAGTACCTGGTGCCCCGGCTCACCAACGACCTGATCGTGGAGGGCAAGGCCAGCGTGAAGGTGCTCCACTGCGCCGCCAAGTGGCACGGCGTCACCTACAAACAGGACATGCCCGCCCTGCAGCAGAGCATCCGGGAGATGAAGGCCGCGGACCTCTATCCCGACGAACTCTGGAAATAAGCCATGCTCTTTGAGCTCGTCGCTCCCTATACCACCCTGTGCCTCGCCGGGATGTGCAAGAACGCGGGGAAGACCACCGCGCTCAACGCCCTCATCCGCGGGGCCAGGGCTCGGGGCGTTTCCCTTGCCCTCACTTCCATCGGTCGGGACGGGGAGCGGGAGGACTTGGTCACCGGCACCAACAAGCCCCCCATCTACCTGACGGGGGGCACTTTGTTCGCCACGGCCCGGGGGCTGCTCCCCAAGTGCGACGCCACGGGGGAGATATTGGACATGACCGGCATCCACACGCCCCTCGGCGAGGTGGCCATCCTGCGGGCCCTGTCCGACGGGTTCGTGGAGCTGGCAGGCCCCTCCATGCGGGACCAGATCGTGTCCCTGACGGAGCAGCTCAAGGGCTTCGGCGCCCAGAAGGTGCTGATCGACGGGGCCCTGTTCCGCCGGAGCCTGTGCGACCCCGAGGCGGCGGAGGGGGTGATCCTCTCCACCGGGGCCAGCTACGGGCCGGACATGGAGAGGACCGCCGCGGACACGGCCTTCGTGGCCCAGTTGTTGACCCTGCCCGAGAGCGGCCCTTGGCCCCAGTTGGCGGGCCGCCGCTTTGCCCGGGGAGAGGCCCTGTTCGACGAACTGACGGAAGCCCTGGCGGGGCCGGGGGATATCCTGTACGCCACGGGGGCCTTCACGGACGCCATGGCTTTGACCTTGTTGCGGCGTAAAGCCCTTCCGAAGCAGGTCGCCGTGGAGGACGGCACCCGGCTCCTGCTGTCCCGGGAGAACTACGAGAAGCTCCGGGCCCGGGGCGTATCCTTCCGGGTCCGCCGGCAGAACGCCCTGGTCGCCGTGACCGTGAACCCCTTTTCCGCCTACGGCGCGCCCTACGATGCCGCCGCCTTCCAGGAGCTGGTGGCGCGGAAGGTGGACGTGCCCGTGGTGAACATTTGGGAGGAAACCCAATGGAATTGACTTTGCAGCAGCAACAGGATATAGGCCTCGACTTCGTGCTGGACCGGCTCCTGCCCCTGAGCCCCCTGGGCCGGGAGAAGAAGCGGGCCCTTAGCCCCTATGCCCCGTCGGAGTGGGACGCCCTGCAGCGGGAGCTCGAGGACCTGGGCAAAGCCGTGGCCCTGGGGGACCATCCCGCCCTCCGCGGCTTTCGCCAGGGGCTCATGCAGGTGAGGGACATCCGCGCCACCGTAGCGAGGCTGAAGGAGCGGGACCTGGACCAAGTGGAGCTCTTCGAGCTCAAGCGGTATCTGCTGCTGCTCCGGAGCCTGGCGGCGGACTTCGCCGCCCTGCAGGCGTCCGCCCGGTGGGAGGACCTGGCCCTGCAGGAGGTGCCCGAAGCCCTCGCCATCCTGGACCCGGAACACTCCGGCAACCCGGCCTTCTCCCTGCGGGACCAGTGGTCGGCTGACCTGGCCGCTGTCCGAGAGGAGAAGCGGATCATTGAAAAACAAATCGCCCAGGCCGCCGGCGACCAGCGGGAAGCCCTGCTCCTCCAGCGCACGGGGATCGTGATGCGGGAGGCGGAGGCGGAGCAGCGCCTGTGCGCGGTCCTGTCCCAAAAGCTGCTGCCCTATCGAAAAGCGATAGCTGACAGCCTGGACGCCCTGGCTCATCTGGACCTGCTTTTCGCCAAGGCCGCCCTGGTCCAGGAACTGGGCGGCGTCCGGCCCACCCTGACCCACAAGGAGCTGTCCTTCGTGAACATGGTCCATCCCGCCATCCGGGACAGTCTCCGGCACCAGGGGGCCGCCTTCATGCCTCTCAGCCTGTCTCTGGGGCCCGGGGCGGCTGTGCTCACCGGGGCCAATATGGGCGGCAAGAGCGTGTGCCTTAAGACCCTTGCCCTGAACGTGTATCTCACCCACTGCGGCCTGTTCCCCTTCGCCGAAGCCGCAGCCGTACCCCTCTTCGACGGCCTGTGCCTGGTCCGGGGGGAGGGGGAGGACGG
>CACXNN010000089.1 GCA_902768995.1 uncultured Eubacteriales bacterium
CTTGGCCGTCATGCAGGAAGCGGAGGCCGCGGGCCTCGACACCGTGCGGCTCCACACCGGGGACCCCTGCCTCTATGGGGCCATCCGGGAGCAGATGGATGAGCTGGACCATCGGGGCATCCCCTACGACTACTGCCCCGGCGTCAGCGCTTTCTCCGGGGCGGCGGCGGCGTTGAAGATGGAATACACTCTGCCCGACATCTCCCAGAGCGTCATCATCACCCGCATGGCGGGGCGCACGCCCGTGCCGGCGCGGGAGAGCGTCCGGTCCTTCGCTGCCCACGGGGCCACCATGGTCCTGTTCCTGAGTGCGGGGCTGCTTCGGGAGACCCAAAATGAGCTGCTGGCGGGGGGCTACGAGCCCGACACCCCGGCGGCCATCGTCTACAAGGCCAGCTGGCCCGACGAGAAGACCTGCCTCTGCACCGTGGCCACCCTGTACGACTGCGCCCGGGAGAACGGCATCTCGAAGACGGCGTTGATCGTCGTGGGGGACGCGGTGAAGCAAAGCGGCTACGCCCGCTCCAAGCTCTACGACCCCACCTTCTCCACGGAATTTCGACCTGCCAAGGAGTGACCTATGACCATCTGGCTCCTTCAAGTTCGCCCAGGAGGGGGACGAACACCTGACCCTGTCCGCGTCTGACTGGGCCGGGCAGGGCTTCGAACAGGCGGACGCGTTGATCTTCTGCTGCGCCTCGGGCATCGCCGTCCGGGCCATCGCCCCCCACGTGCGGGACAAGCGAAGGGACCCGGGGGTGCTGGTGCTGGACGAGGGCGGGACCTTCGTGATCCCCCTGTTGTCGGGGCACCTGGGCGGGGCCAACGCCCTGGCGGTGGACCTGGCGGGCAAGCTTTCGGCCACCCCGGTGTTGACCACGGCCACGGACGTGAACGGACTCTTCGCCGTGGACGTGTTCGCCAAGGACAACGGCCTGTTCATCGAGGATATGGCCCTCTGCAAGGCCGTGTCCGCCGCCCTGCTGGCGGGGGAACAGGTGGGCTTTCGCGCCGACCTCCCCGTGGCGGGCCCCCTGCCCAAGGGGCTGACGGCGGAGGCCGCGGACCTGGGGATATACGTTTCGACGGCCAACGGCCGGCCCTTCCCCCGAACCCTGCGGCTGATCCCTCGGCGCTATACGGCGGGCCTTGGGTGCCGCCGGGGCAAGAGCGAGGCGGAATTGGAAGGATTTTTGTTGAAAAACCTGGAAAACTGCGGCGTGGGGCTCCCTGAGCTCAAGGCCCTCGCCAGCATCGATCTAAAGAAGGACGAGCCGGGCCTGGTGGCTCTCGGCGAGAAACTGGGCCTGCCCTTCGTGACCTATTCGGCGGAGGAGCTGAGGGCCGCCCCCGGGGACTTTACCCCCTCGGCCTTCGTGCAGGAGGTCACGGGCGTGGATTCCGTGTGCGAGCGGGCGGCGGTGCTGTCCTCCGGCGGCGCGCTGGTGGCCAAAAAAATCGCAGAGAACGGCATGACCTTCGCCCTGGCGAAGAAGGAGGAGGCGATCCGATTTGAGTAAACTGTACGTGGTGGGCATCGGCCCCGGCAAGTTCGAGGGCATGACCCATGAGGCGGCCCGAGCCCTGGAGGCCAGCGACGTGATCGTGGGCTACACGGTCTACGTGGACCTGGTGAAGGAGCATTTTCCGAATAAAACCTTTTTGACCACCCCCATGCGCCGGGAGGTGGAACGGGTGGAGCTGGCCCTGGCTGAAGCGGCCCAGGGCAAGACCGTGGCCATGGTCTGCAGCGGCGACCCCGGGGTCTACGGCATGAGTGGCCTTTGCGAGGAGCTGGCGGCGAAGTACCCCGGCGTAGAGGTGGTGACCGTGCCCGGCGTGTCCGCGGTCCTCAGCGGCGCGGCCATCCTGGGGGCCCCCCTGATGCACGACTTCGCCGTCATCAGCTTGAGCGACCTTATGACCTCCTGGGCCACCATCGAAAGGCGGCTTCGGGCGGCGGCCGCGGCGGACTTCGTCATCTGCCTCTACAATCCCTCCAGCCACAAGCGGAAGGACTATCTACAGCGGGCCTGCGACATCGTCCTCGAGTCCGCGTCCCCGGACACCGTCTGCGGCGTGGCCCAGAACATCGGCCGGGCGGGGGAAAACACCCGCATCATGACCCTGCGGGCCCTGCGGGAGGCGGAGGTGGACATGTTCTCCACCGTCTTCATCGGCAACTCTCAGACGAAGATCGTGGGCGGCAAGATGGTGACGCCCCGGGGGTACGACCATGACTAAGGTTCTGCTGTTTGCGGGCACCACCGAGGGCCGAGAGATCGCCGAAGGATGCCGGGGGAAGGATATAGATTTGACCGTCAGCGTGGCCACAGCCTACGGGGAGACCCTCATCGACCCGGCGGACAACGTCCATGTCATCTCGGGCCGCAAGGACGCCGACGGCATGGCCGCCCTGATCCGGGACACGGGGGCGGAGCTCATCGTCGACGCCACCCACCCCTACGCCGCGGAGGTCACCAGGACCCTGAAGGCGGTCGCGGACCAGGCGGGGGTGGAATACCTCCGGGTCCTGCGGGGGGAGGATCATGAGGAGTTAGCTGGCTGCGTCCTGGTGGACGACACCCCCGGGGCCGTGGCCTACCTGAACGGCACAGAGGGGAACGTGCTCCTGACCGTGGGCAGTAAGGAGCTGTTTCAATACACCGCCGTCACGGACTGGCAAAATCGGCTCTATGCCCGGGTGCTGCCCCTGCCCGCCTCCACGGAGATCGCCTTTGGGCTGGGCTTTACGGGGAGCCACCTCATCTGCATGCAGGGGCCCTTTACCGAGGCCGTCAACGAAGCCATGCTCCGGATGCTGGACTGCCGGTATCTGGTCACCAAGGACACCGGCGCGGCGGGGGGCTTTGCCGAAAAGATTCGGGCCGCCAGAGCCTGCGGCGTCACGCCCATCGTCATCCGCCGTCCCATGGCGGAAAGCGGCATCGGCGTGGCGGAGTGTTTGCAACTGCTGGGAGAGCGCTGCGGCTGGCCCGCAACGGCAAAAAAGCATATCACCATTTTGGGCGTGGGCATGGGGGACCCCGGCACCCTGACGAAAGCCGCCGAGGAGGCCTGCCGGGCCGCGGACCTGATCGTAGGGGCCCAGCGGGTGACGGACGCCTTGACGCGCTTCGGCAAGCCCGCCCAAAACGCCGTGGCAGCCAAGGATATCGAAGCCATCCTGCGGGCGGCTCCCGCGGAGCATATCGTGGTGGCCATGTCCGGGGACACGGGCTTTTACAGTGGCACCAGGGGCCTGCTGCCCCGGATCGGGGATATGGAGGTCACGGTCCTGCCCGGCATCTCCTCCATCGCCTATTTCGCCGCCAAGGCCGGGACCAGCTGGGACGACGCCCTGCTCCTGTCCGCCCACGGCCGGGCCTGCAACTATGTGACCAAGATCCGCCGATCCACCAAGACCATGGTCCTGGTGGGCGGGGATAGAGGCGTGACAGATTTACTGACGGCCCTTATTGACAACGGCCTCGGGCACCTTCCCGTGACCGTAGGCGAAAACCTGTCCTATCCCAATGAAAAGATCACCCGGGGCGCCGCCGGGGAGCTGGCGGCAGGGACCTTCGCCCCCCTGTCCCTGGTGCTGGTGGAGAACCCGGACGCGCACAGCGCCGTGCTAATTCAGGGCCGCCCCGACGGGGATTTCCTCCGCACCGAGGTGCCCATGACCAAATCCGAGGTCCGGGCCGTGACCCTAAGTAAGCTGCGCCTGACCCGGGACGCCCTCTGCTGGGACGTGGGGGCCGGCACCGGCTCCGTGTCATTGGAGATGGCGGAGGCGGCGGAGGACGGTCAGGTTTACGCCATCGAGCGCAAGAAGGAGGCCTGCGCCCTCATCGAGGAGAACAAGCGCCACCTGGGCGTCACCAACGTCACGGTGATCGAAGGGGCCGCCCCGGACGCCCTGCGGGATCTGCCCTCCCCAACCCACGTCTTCGTGGGCGGCAGCGGGGGAGAGCTGAAGGAGATATTGGCCCTGGTCCTTGAAAAGAACCCCATCGCCCGGATCGTGGTGAATACGGTGACGACGGAGACCTTCGCCGCCGCTCTGGACGCCATGAAGACCCTGCCGGTCCGGGACGTGGAGATCGTGGAGCTTTCCGTATCCCGGGGCCGGAAGGTGGGCGGGTATCATCTCATGACCGCCCAAAACCCGGTGTACCTCTTCTCCTGCCAGGGAGGGCAGGAAAATGGATAGCCCCCGCCTGCTGTTCGCCGCGCCCGCCTCGGGCAGCGGCAAGACCACCGTGGTCTGCGGCCTGCTGCGGGCCCTCAAAAATCGGGGCAAGGGGGTCCGGGCCTTCAAGTGCGGGCCGGACTTCATCGACCCCCTGTTCCACGAGACCGTGGTGGGCGTACCCTCGGGCACCCTGGACCTGTTCTTCAGCGACCAGGACCAGCTCAAGCGCCTCTACTGCCGCCACGCCGCCGGGGCGGACCTTTGCCTCATCGAGGGGGTCATGGGCTACTACGACGGCCTGGGGGCCGCCACGGACCGGGCCTCGTCCTATGCCGTAGCCAGGGCCTTGGACGCCCCCGTGGTGCTGATCGTGGACGGCCGGGGCCAGAGCCTTTCCGCCCTCGCCACCCTGGAGGGCTTTCTCCGGTTCCGGGAGGACAGCCGCATCCGGGGCGTGCTTTTCAACCGCATGAGCGAAAGCGTGTACAACGCCCTGAAGCCCCAGGTGGAGGCGCTGGGCGTCCGGCCCCTGGGCTACGTGCCCAAGGCCCCGGAGGTCATGGTGGAGAGCCGACACCTGGGCCTGGTGACCCCGGGGGAGATCGAAGATTTGGGCCAGAAGCTGGACGCTCTCGCGGCCCTGCTGGAAAGGACCGTGGACATGGAGGGCCTGCTGGCCCTGGCCGGGTCGGCCCCAGCCCTGGAAGCGCCCCCGGCACCCCCCATCCCGCCCCTGCCCCGGACCCGTATCGCCGTGGCCCGAGACCAGGCCTTCTGCTTCCTGTATCGGGACAACCTGGACCTGCTGGCGGACTATGGGGCGGAGCTCATTTTTTTCTCCCCGCTGCACGACGATGCTTTGCCCGCGGGGGCCCAGGGCCTTATCCTGCCCGGGGGCTACCCGGAGCTCCATGCCCGGGCCCTGTCGGAGAACGAGTCCATGCGCCGAAGCGTCCGTGAGGCCATCCAAAATGGCCTCCCTTGCCTCGCGGAGTGCGGCGGCTTCCTGTATCTCCATCGGGAGCTGGAGGACATGGAGGGCCGTTCCTGGCCCATGGCCGGGGTGCTGGACGCCCGGGCCTATCGCACGCCCCGCCTGGGCCGCTTCGGCTATATCACCTTGACGGCGAAGGCGGACACGGCCTTTCTCCCCGCGGGGGAGATCGTCCGGGGCCACGAGTTCCACTATTTTGAAAGCGAAAGCTGCGGCGACGCCCTCCGGGCCCAAAAGCCCACGGGGAGCCGGGGCTGGGACTGCGGCCACAGCCGGGGGAACCTGCTCATGGGCTTCCCCCACCTCTACTATCCCTCGGATCCCCAGCTGATCGAACGATTCCTGCGCGCCTGCGCCAAGGAGGTATAGATGGCAAAACCGATCATGATCCAGGGCACCATGTCCAACGCGGGCAAGAGCCTTATCGCGGCGGGCCTGTGCCGGGTGTTCCGCCAGGACGGCCGCCGGGTGGCCCCCTTCAAGGCCCAGAACATGGCCCTCAACTCCTTCATCACCCGGGAGGGGCTCGAGATGGGCCGGGCCCAGGTGGTCCAGGCGGAGGCGGCGGGGGTGGAGCCCTCGGTGCTCATGAACCCCATCCTCCTGAAGCCCACCAACGACATGGGAGTATTTCGCCGTGAAGCGCCAGCTCCTGCCGGAGGTCATGAAGGCCTACGACGCCCTCTCCGCCCAGAACGACGTGATCGTCATCGAGGGAGCCGGGAGCCCGGCGGAGATCAATCTAAAGAACGACGACGTGTTCGTGAACATGGGCATGGCCCGGGCCGCCAAGGCCCCCGTGCTCCTGGTGGGGGACATCGACCGGGGCGGGGTCTTTGCCCAGCTCTACGGCACCGTGGCCCTTCTCGACGAGGAGGAGCGGGCCATGGTGAAGGGCGTGATCATCAACAAATTCCGGGGGGACGAGCGCATCCTGACCCCCGGCCTAAGGCAGCTGGAGGATTTGATCCACATCCCCGTGGTGGGGGTGGTGCCCTATGTAAAGCTGGACATCGACGACGAGGACAGCCTCTCGGAGCGCCTCACCAACGGGGCGGCGAAGCTGGTGGACATCGCCGTCATCCGGCTGCCCCGGCTCTCGAACTTCACCGACTTCCGCGCCCTGGAGGCGGTGGAGGGGGTGTCGGTCCGGTACGTGAGCCGAACCAGCGAGTTCGGGGAGCCGGATCTCGTGATCCTTCCCGGCACCAAGAACACCATGGCGGACCTCCTCTGGCTTAGGCAAAGCGGCCTCGAGGGGAAGGTGCTGCGCTTTAGTCATGGGGGCGGGCCGGTGCTGGGCATCTGCGGCGGCTACCAGATGCTGGGGGAGGAGCTCTCGGACCCCCTGGCCGTGGAGCAGGGCGGCACCCTCCGGGGCATGGGCCTGCTGCCGATCAAGACAGTTTTTACGAAGGAGAAGACTCGCACCCGGGTCACCGGCGCCTTCGGGACCGTGGGCGGCGCCCTGTCGGCCCTGTCCCGCCAGAGCTTCGAGGGGTACGAGATACACATGGGCGAGAGCCAAGGCGGCACGCCCCTGACCGGCTTCACCAACCAGCTGTCCGGGGAGGAGCATCCCGACGGCTGCCAGCAGGGCAGCGTCTACGGCACCTACGTCCACGGCATCCTGGACCAAGACCAGGTGGCGGGGGCCATCGTCCGGGCCCTGGCGGAAAGGAAGGGCGTGGACCCGGTGCTTTTAGGCCGGGTGTCCGGTGAGGAGCACAAGCAGCGGGAGTACGACCGATTGGCCCAGACCCTGCGGGAGCACATGGATATGAAGACCGTCTATCGCATATTGGAGGAGGGCATCGCATGAGGATACAGAACCTGCCGCCCATGGAGATCGAACGGGAGAGCTTTCGCATCATCACCGCGGAGCTGGGGGATCGGCCCCTGGACCCGGAGCAGGCTCCCATCATCAAGCGGGTCATCCATACCACGGCGGACTTCGACTACGCCGACAACCTGTACTTTTCCCCCGACGCGGTGGCTCTCGCGAAGGCCGCCATCCAGGACGGGGCCACCGTGGTCACCGACACCCAGATGGCTTTAGCCGGCATCAACAAGCGCACTTTAGGACGGTTCGGCTGCGAGGCCCATTGCTACATGTCCGACGAGGACGTGGCCGCGGAAGCCAAGCGCCTGGGGGTTACCCGGGCCCGGGTGTCCATGGACAAGGCGGCTAGATTGGGGGACAACGTGATCTTCGCCGTCGGCAACGCCCCCACGGCCCTGATCCGCCTCCGGGAGCTGATCGACGGGGGCTACCGGCCCCGGCTTATCATCGGCGTGCCCGTGGGTTTCGTGAACGTGGTGGCCTCCAAGGAGCTCATCGTGGAGACGGACGTGCCCTGCATCGTGGCCCGAGGCCGCAAGGGCGGCAGCAACGTGGCCGCCTGCATCGTCAACGCCCTCCTCTACGATCTGGACCCGGCTCGAGGGAGCTGAAAACAGCATGGGAAAAAGCCGACCCCCGTGGGGTCGGCTTTTGTGTTATAGATTTAGCCCTCAGCCCAGGACCTCTGCCAACGTGGGCATGGCGGGGATGGCCCCGTGGCGGCTGGTGGTGATGCTGGCCGCCTTGTTGGCGAAGGCCAGGATGCGCTCCAGCTCGGGGACTGTCAGCTGGTCCAGAGAAGAGAGCTTCACCAGCTGGGACAGGGCCGCCCCGAAGAAGGTGTCTCCGGAGCCGTTGGTGTCCCCCACCTGGCAGGGGACCCCGGGCACATGGCCCGTATGGCCGTCGAAGCGGTAGAAGGCGCCGTGGGCCCCCAGGGTCACC
>CACXNN010000090.1 GCA_902768995.1 uncultured Eubacteriales bacterium
ATCCAGCGGGTGAGGAAGGGCACCATGCCCCGGGCCCCGTTGCGCAGCAGGAGCCGCCCCTGCTGCTCCTCCTGGGACACCTGCAGGAAAAGGGCCAGGTCGCAGTAGGGGCCCCAGTCCGGCAGCAGGGCGTAGGCCCCCTCCACCAGGATGAGGCGGCCCGTCACCGGCACCGGGTCCGGCAGCAGCGCTTGCGACCCGCAGGAAAACGCCCGATAGGCGAAGTCGCCGCCCGCAGCGAGGGGCTCCAGGACCTCGGCTTTGAACCGGTCCCGGTCCATGTTCCCGCCGGGCATGGCCTGCATCTCTTCGGAAAATCTGTCCCGTGGCAGAAAGAAATCGTCCATATGTACCACGCTGCCGGAAAACTTTTCGGCCAGCGCCCGGGCAAAGGTGGTCTTCCCGGAGCAGGACATGCCGTCCAGGGCCACCACCAGCCGGTCCGTTTTCTCCAAGCGCCCCTCGATCAGGGCCGCGGCTTCCGCTTTCGATATCATCACAGCACCTGTAAGAGATAGAATTTCAGATAGTAAGTCTCGGGCACCGTGGGCAGGATGGGATGGTCCGGCCCCTGCTGCCGCTGCTCGATGAAGCGGATGGTCACGTCCGCCTCCTGGGCCGCCTCCAGCAGCATCCGCCTGAACTGGTCCTCGTATAGGAAGTGGGAACAGGAGCAGGTGGCGAGATACCCGCCCCGGGGCAGCAGCTTCATGGCCATGCGGTTGATCTGCTTGTAGCCGTTGAAGGCGTTTTTGGCCGTGGCGTTGGATTTCGTAAAGGCCGGCGGGTCCAGGATCACGTAGTCGTAGTCCCGGCACCTCTTCGCCGTGAGCTCGGTCAAGAGGTCGAACACGTCCGCCTTCAGGGGCGTGACGCTAAGGCCGTTCAGGGCGGCGTTGCGCTCTACCTCCTGGAGGGCCAGGTCCGACACGTCCACAGCCGTCACGGAGGCGGCCCCGGCCTTGGCGCAGTTGAGGGCGAAAGCCCCCGTATGGGTGAAGCAGTCCAGCACCCGCTTGCCCGGGGCCAGCCGGGCCGCCGCCCGGCGGTTGTACTTCTGGTCCAGGAAGAAGCCGGTCTTCTGCCCGTTCACGTAGTCCACCTCGTAGCGGACGCCGTTCTCGGTGATCTCGATGAGGCCGTCGCCCTCGGTCTTCAGCCCCGGCAAATCCACGTACCCCTTGCCCTGTTCGAGGCCTTCCTTCAGCCGCAGGGGGCTTTCGTTCCGCTCGTAGATCACGTCGATCTCGACGCCGTCCTTCTGGAGTTCCTCCCGAAGCAGCCGGAACAGCATCCCCTTGCGGACCTCGATCCCCAGGGACAAAACCTCCGTCACCAGCACGCTTTCGAACCGGTCCACGGTCCAGCCCGGCAGCCCGTCCGCCTCCCCGAAAACGAGGCGGCAGGCGGAGAAGTCCTCGCCCATGACGGTCTTGCGATAGTCGAAGGCGTCGTTGGCGTTCTTCGAGAGGACGCGGACCAGGATCTTGCTCGCGTCGTTGTAGAACCCGCTGCCCAGGTAGGTGCCCTTCTCGCTGAACACGTCCGCCACGGCCCCGTTCTCGCAGGGCTCCCGGTCCACCGCCTCGGCCCCGTAGACCCAGGGGTGGCCGCCCTTCAGGCTTTGTTCCGCCTTCCTGTTCACCACGATCCGGGGGAATTCACGCTTTGCTTTCATACCGCTTCACGCCCCCAGCACCGCGAAGGAACGGGGCCCCAGGACGCCGCCTTCGAAGGCGCCGATCTGGAAGATGGGCTGGCCGATAAGGCCCGTGGGCACGGGCTTGTCCGAGGGGTTCACCGCCAGGGTGAAGCTCCCCCGGCGATAGATGAGCAGGGGGTCCCCCTTTTTCGCGTGGAGGACTTCAAAGCTCCCGTCCGCCTGCAGGTCGGGATGGCCGTGGCGCAGGGCCAGGACGGCCTTCACCGTGTTCAGGATGGAGGCGGGGTCCCCTTCCTGCCCGCTGACCGTGGGGGCGTCCGGGGCCGGGTCCACGGGAAGGTACAGCTTTTCCGGCGCGGCCTGGGAGAAGCCCAGGTTTTTCCCGGGGGCCCACTGCATGGGGGTCCGGCTGCCGGTGCGGGTGTAGCCCCCCTCCTTGGTGGGAAGGCAGTCGAGATAGCGCATGCCGATCTCGTCCCCGTAGTAGAGGAAGGGCACCCCGGGCAGGGTGAAGAGCAGGGCGTATCCGAGCTTCAGCCTATCCTCGTCGAGATGCCAGCGGAGCCGGGGAGTGTCGTGGTTGCCGGTGATGAAGCTGATGTAGCCCGCGTCCTTGCTGCTCTCGTACCGGTCCAGGTAGTCCTTCACGAAGAAGGCGGGGTCGTTGCCCTTCAGATAGGCGTCGGCGGAACGGACCAGGGCGTGGTAGCCGTTCTCCTCGTGGTCCAGGTAGAAATCCATATCGAAGTCCGCCAGCTGCAGGGCCTGCCAGGGCCAGCCCCACTCGGCCACCCAGGCCGCCTGGGGGAACTCCGCCCGCAGCTCCTTGAATATGCCCCGCCACAGGGCGGAGGTGTAGCTCTTATTGTCGTCGTCGGCCTTCACCAGGGAGTTGGCCATGTCCACCCGAAAGCCGTCGCAGCCCTTCTCCAGCCAGAACCGCATCACGTCCACCATGGCGTCCCGGGTGGCCTTGGCCGCGGGGCCGTCCACAGGGGTCTGCCACCCTTCCGTCACCTTGGCCCAGCCGTAGTTCAAGGCCGGCTGGCACTTGAAGAAGTTCAGCATGTAGGTGCCGTTCCGGGGGGTCTCGCCGCCGATGTAGGGGTGGCCCGGGGTGCCCTTGATCCAGAAGTCGGTCCAGACGTACCGGTCGGAGTACTCGTTCCGCTCCGCCTTGCCGCTCTCCAAAAACCAGGGGTGCTCCTCGGAGGTGTGGCCCGGCACCAGGTCCAGGAGGACCCGGATGCCCAGCTCGTGGGCCTCCCGGAACAGGGCGTACAAATCCTCGTTGGTGCCGTAGCGTTGCGCCACCAGCTTGTAGTCCCGCACGTCGTAGCCCCCGTCCTTGAAGGGGGAGTCGAAGCAGGGGTTCAGCCACAGGGCGTTGCAGCCCAGCTCCTTCACGTAGGAGAGCTTCTGCCGGATGCCGTCGATGTCGCCGACGCCGTCGGCGTTGCTGTCGAAGAAGGAGGAGGGATAGATCTCGTAGAACACGGCGTCTTTGAGCCAGGCGGGTCTGTTCATAGGTGTTCTCCTTTATGGGAAAGATTTATTTGCAGCGGAAGCCGCCGGAAATGGCCTTGGTTGGGCAAACGTCCCGGCATTTACCGCAGCGGATGCACTCGGGGCTGTTGGGGTGACGGACCACGTCCACGTCCATGGGGCAGATGGCGGCGCACTTGCCGCAGCGGACGCACTTATCCTCCGCCACCTGCAGCCGGTAGAACCCCACCCCGTTGAACAGGCCGTAGAAGGCCCCCAGAGGGCAGAGGTACTTGCAGAAGGGCCGGAAGATCCACAACGACAGCAGGACGATGGCGAGAAGGACCCCCAGCTTGATATAGAACAGGGGCCCTCGCAGCCCGGCGAACTGGGGGTTCAGGCTGGTCAGGGGCAGCCCCGCCTCCAGCAGGCCCGCGGGGCAGAGATACTTGCAGAAGGCGGGCTCGTGGAGCAGCAGGGCCAGGACCACCAGCAGGACTAAGATCACATATTTGAGGTACCGCAGGGGCTTGTCCAGCCACCGGGGGACCTTGCCTTTCGGCAGCGGCACCCGAGCCAGCAGGTCCTGCAGCAGCCCGAAGGGGCACAGGAACCCGCACACCAGCCGCCCCAGGACCACCCCGAACAGCACCAGCGTCCCCAGCACGTAGGCCGGGAAGCGGCCCCTTCGCCCGGAGAGGGCCGCCTGGAGGGAGCCGATGGGGCAGGCCCCCAGGGCCCCGGGGCAGGAGTAGCAGTTGAGGCCCGGCACGCAGAGGAGCTTCATCCTCCCCTGGTAGATGACGCCCTGGAGGAAGCCCGGGATATAGGCATTCTGGGCGACGGCGGCGATACACTGTATGAGGGTGCGGCGGCTCTGTCTCTTCATGCGCCCAACCCCATGCACTCCAGGCAGATCAATATGGCCTTGCGCAGGGTGGCTGCCGCCTGGCCCGCGGCCGCGCCCCCGGCGATCAACCCTATGGCGAGCCCCAGCAGGGCCCATTTCAGCCACCGATCCCGCTTCATTTTCCGTTCAAGCTGTCCAGGCGGGCCTGGATCTCGTTCCAGTAGGCGTCCACCACCGAGCTCCCCCGGGGCACGCCCACGATCCACTGGCCCACCTGGTTCCCCCGGCTGTCGAAGAAGAGGGTGGTGGGGATGGCCGACACCTTCCGGAGGAAGCCGGTCATGAGCCCCGGGGAGCCCTGGCCGTCCAGGCAGGGGAAGGCGCAGCCGTTCTCCTCCAGCAGGGCCTTGGCGTCGGCAAGGTCGCCGGGATCGTCCACGGTCACGGACAAAAAGCCCACGTTCTCAGGGAGCTTCCCATAGAGTTGGCCCAGCTCCTTAAGCTCGCTGCGGCAGGGGCCGCACCAGCTGGCCCACACGTTCACCATGGTGAGATCGTGCGCGCCGAGATACGCCTCCGTCACCGTGTCCCCGTCCAGGGTCTGGGCGGTGAAGGAAAAGGCGTAGGGCTCGCCGGGTTCCGTGGCCTCAGCCTCCGGCCCGGGGGTGCTGGCGGGGGCCGCCGTGGGCTGCTCCGCCGCAGGGGGTTCCGTGGGGGCGGGCGCGGGGGCGTCCGTTTGGGCGGTTCGGCAGCCTGCCGCCAGGACCAGCAGGATCATGCCTATGGCGATGAGCTTTTTCATAGGGCTCCTTTCCGTTTTGAAACTACCCCTATCATACCCGAAACCCCGGGAACTATCAAGGGCAAAATGGGCGGCCGAAGGCCCGGTTGACAAAGCCGGAGAGAAATGATATAAGTATAGTCAGTATAGGTGGCACTATTGCCAATTTTCGTGACGAGGGAGGTGAATGGGATGAAACGGCTGCTGGCCCTTCTGTTGGCGGTGCTGGTGCTGCTTTCCATGCCCGTCACCCTGGTCCGCGCCGACGGGGAGGAACCGCCGGCCACGGAGACCCCCGCCCCCGATCCCACGGAGCCCCCGGCCCCCGATCCTACGGAGCCGCCCGCGCCCGATCCTACGGCGCCTCCCGCGCCCGACCCTACGGCGCCTCCGACACCCGACCCTACGGCGCCTCCGACACCCGACCCCACGGAGCCCCCGGCCTCCGATCCCACGGCGGCTCCCGTCCCCGATCCCACGGCAGCGCCCGCGCCTGATCCCACGGCAACGCCCGCACCCGCTCCCACGGCGGCGCCGACGGCGAAGGCCGAGAAGCCCCACGACCAGCCCCAGTGGTCCAAATCCCTGGAATGCTGGGAGCGGGAGCGCCAGGACATCCCCCTGACCGGCCAATTCCGGGAGGACGTGTTGACCATCGCCCGGTCCCAGCTGGGCTATTCCGCCGATGGGACCTGCTATGAGGAGGACGACCGGGGCCGCCATTACTACAGCCGCTACGGGGCCTGGGACGGCGCCATGTTCGGCGACTGGTGCGATTCCTTCGTCTCCTTCTGCGTCTACTACGCCGGGAAAACGGCCTATCCCAAGGAGTCCAGCTGCAGCCGGCATATGTTCGTCCTGAAGCAGGCCGGGTACTGGCGGGAGTGGAACACCTATATCCCCCAGAAGGGGGACCTGGTCTTCTTCTCCTTCCCGGATCAATATCCCAAGCCCTCCCACGTGGGCCTGGTGGAGGAGGTCATCCTGGGCGACGGGAACGAGCCCAGCCGCCTCGTCACCATCGAGGGGAATCAATACAACCCCAACGGCAAGACCGCCTGCGTGCGGCGCATGGTCCGGCCCCTGACCAACGTGGTGGGCTACGGCACCTATACGGTGGGCAAAGTCTATCCCCAGGGCTACAGCTACCGCCCCGACGAAAACGGCTATCAGATCTTCGAACCGGGGTCCATCTATTTCGTGGAGTATCCGGTGGAGGAGGTCCTGCAGTTCCTGGGCCTGAAGGGCACCCGGTATTACAACTACTGGTTCCCCGAGGGCGCGGCCCCCGCGCCGGAGCCGGAGCCGGAGCTGCCGAAGGCCCCGGTGATCCAGCCCCTCTCCAAGCCCAAGCCGCCGCAGCCAAGGATGGAGAGCCTGGCCTATGACACCAACGACTTGAAATGAGCCAGCAAGGAGCGGATCGACGGATCGGCTCCTTTTTTGTGAAGTAGCGGGATTTTCCCCCCATTGCAACCGCCGGTTGACAGATTGACGGCAAAAATTGGTAGCAGGCAACCGGGATTTCGGGTAGGATGAGGCCAGAAAACAGAGCCGGGCAGGGCCCCGGCCGAAAGGAGAAAGGCATGATCCTTGCAGACAAGATCATCGATTTGAGAAAGAAGGCGGGCTGGTCCCAGGAGGAGCTGGCCGACAAGCTGGGCGTGAGCCGCCAGTCCGTTTCCAAGTGGGAGGGGGCCCAGTCCATTCCCGACATGAACAAGATCCTGCAGCTATCCGAGCTCTTCGGGGTCAGCACGGATTACCTGTTGAAGGACAGCCTGGAGGCCCCGGAGCCCCTGGCCGCCCCGGAGGACGCCGATTCGGAGGGCGCCACCTTCGTGTCCATGGAGGAGGCCAACGCCTTCCTTTCCTATAAAGTCGAGAGCGCGCCGCGCATCGCCCTGGGCGTGCT
>CACXNN010000091.1 GCA_902768995.1 uncultured Eubacteriales bacterium
ACGGAGACGGAGGTACTGCTCCTGACGGGCTGCGGCGTCCTCAGCGTGGCCGGGGAAGGGCTGCTGGTGAAGGAGCTGGGGGAGAGCCGGGCGCTGATCACGGGGCGGCTGTTGCGGTGGGCCTATGGGGAATAAGAAAAAGTGGCTTTTTTACAATGGGTATGTTATAATCCAAATTGAAGGAGTCTATCCCGAGCGTCTTGCCTCCCTTTTGGAGGAGGCGGGCGTACCCCTGTGGGACCTCAGGCGGCTGGACGGCCGGACGCTGATCTGCACCATGCCCGCCCGGGACTTTCGAAAGCTCCATGGGTTGAACCGTCGGCACCGGTGTCGGGTGCGCATCCTGAAGAAGATGGGCGGCCCCTTTCGCCTCCGGTGGCTGTGGCGTCGTCGGATGCTGCTCCTGGGCATGGCCTGTACACTGCTTTTGACCTGGTGGGCCTCCCAACGGATCTGGTTCGTGGACATACAGGGCTGCCGACGCATGGACGAGGCGGTGCTCCGCCAGGCCCTTCTGGAGCAGGGCTTGGCGCCGGGCCGGGACGCCCGAGCCCTCGTCCTCTCCGACGTGGGGGACAGTATCGCGGCCCAGTACGACGAGCTGGCCTTTTTGGAGCTCCACGTGGACGGCGTCTTTCTTCGGGTCCGGGCCCGGGAGGCCATGGCTGAGGGGGAGCGCCTGGATCTGACGGAGCCCTGCGATCTGGTGTCCACCCGGGACGGCATCGTTACCAAGATCACCGCCTACGGAGGCCGGGCTCAGGTTCGGGCCGGGGACCGGGTGAAGAAGGGCCAGCTGCTCATCGCCGGCCGCGTCACCGCCCGGGACGGGTCCATGACCTACGCCACCCACGCCTACGGGGAGGTGCTGGCCGCCGTCCTCTACAAGGCCCAGGTGGAAGCCCCGCGAACGGCGGTGGAATGGGCCGAGACGGGGGCGACCGCCCCCTATGCCGCCCTGTACGGGGGCTCGTGGAAATGGCTGGAGCGAGGCTGCCCCTTCGAGGACGCCGAGCTGGCAATGGAGGAAGATGCGATCACCCTGACGCCCTGGCCTTTGCGCGTATGCTACGGGACCTGGCGGGAGAAGGTAAAGACGGGACGGACTTTGACCCCGGCGGAGCGGAAGGAAGCGGCCCTCTTCGAAGCGGAGCGCATGGCCCTGCTGCAGGTGCCCCGGGGGGCGAAGATCATCATGATCGACCGCTACACCGTGGAAAAGGGCGGGAAGCTCTACGGCGTCTGTGCGGTGACCACAGAGGAAAATATCGGATACACAAAGGAGATATCGTAAGGATTTCATGGAGATCAAAACGGAACGGATCGAACTTGACAGCATGGAGGACGCCGCGGGCCTGTTCGGCGTCCTGGACGAAAACATCTCCGTCTTCGAGCAGGAGACGGGCACCCTCATCACCGTGAACGGGGACGGCATCGGCATCGAGGGGGAGGCGGAGAACGCCGCCCTCTGCAGGACGGTCCTGGAAAAGCTCCTGTCCATGCAGCGCAAGGGGGAGCCCATCAACCGGAGCCGCATCCGGTACGCGGTGGACCTGGCCAGAGAGGGGAACGCGGATCTGATCTCCGAGATCATGGGCGACGTGGTGGCCCTCACCGCCCGGGGCAAGCAGATCAAGTGCAAGACCCTGGGCCAGAAGAAGTACGTTTCCGCCCTCAAGGAGCACGAGCTGGTCTTCGGCGTGGGCCCCGCGGGCACGGGCAAGACGTACCTGGCCGTGGCCATGGCGGTGCTGGCTTTCAAGAATAAGGAAGTGGATAAGATCATCCTGACCCGGCCTGCCGTGGAGGCGGGGGAGAAGCTGGGCTTCCTCCCCGGCGATCTGCAGAACAAGGTGGACCCCTACCTTCGGCCCCTCTACGACGCCCTGCAGGAGTTCTTCGGCATGGAGACCTACCGGAATTTGATGGAGCGGGGAGCCATCGAGGTGGCGCCCCTCGCCTACATGCGGGGCCGGACCCTCAACAACGCCTACATCATCCTGGACGAAGCCCAGAATTGCTCCATTGAGCAGATGAAGATGTTCCTGACCCGCCTTGGCGAGGGGAGCCGGGCCATCATCACCGGCGACATCACCCAGATCGACCTGCCGCGGGAAAAGAAGAGCGGTCTCATCCACGCCATCGGCATCCTTAGGGACGTGGAGGGCATCAAGGTCATCCAGCTCACCCATAAGGACGTGGTGCGCCACGAGCTGGTCCAGCGGATCATCCAGGCCTACGAGCGCAGCGAAAAGAACGGTTGACAGCATCGGAGGGACAAGCTATGGACGGACAGAGAGCGAGCATAAGAAGAGGGCTCAAGCGGGCCGTGGGGCTGCCGCTGCTCATTTTGGTATGCCTGGTGAATCTGTTCCTCCTGTGCCTCCGCTACCCGGACGTGCGCTTGGACGTGCAGGCTGGGGACATTTTGACGGAAGACGTGGTCTATCCCGTCGCCGGGACCGACGCCTATCGGACGGACGAACTCAGGCAGGCCGCCCGGGATCGGGTCCAGCCGGTCTACCGCCTGGAGGAATCCATCGTCGCCGCCCAGGGGCAGGCCCTGGCCGCCTGGTTCGACCAGTACGATCTGTTCATGAAGGACATGGTCCTGCGCTGGGAGGAGGGGGCCCAGGAGTACAACGGCATGCTCTACAACCAGACCGCCTGGAACGTGCTGGTGAGGGAGACGGAGCTCCAGTCGAAGCTCAACGAGTACGGCCTCAGCGATGCTCTGGACACCGTCATGGCCTATTCCCTCCTCAACACCTTCCTGCCCCGCAGCAGCCTCCATGCCGCCGGGAGCCTGCCCGACAGCAGCGCCCTCAGGGCGGCCCTGGAGGACGCCATCCTGAACGGCATGAACGCCGGGGTGAAGGAAAGCGAGCTGGAATCCGCCCGCTACCGGGCTAAGGAGGCCCTGAAGCAGACCAGCCTGCCCGCCGTCAGCAAAACGGAGCTGGCGGGGAACCTGATCGACAAGTTTTTCGTGGCCTCCGCCGTGGTGGATGAGGTGGAGACGGAGAAGGCCCGCACCGCCGCTGCGGACAGCGTGACGCCGGTGACCGTCAAGAAGGGGGAGCTGCTCTTCAAGAAGGGGACGACCCTCTCCCAAAAGGACATCCTGCACCTGGTGGCCCTGGACATGCTGAAAACGGGCGCGGACAGGGGCCCCGCGGGGAGCTTCCTGCTGTATCTGCTGCCCGTGTACCTGGTATACGGTTTGTATCTGCTGCTCTTTGAACGGGAAACCGCCCTCTCGCCCCTGGTCATGGTGCGGCTGTGTCTGCTGCTGGTGCTGAACCTGGCGGTGTGCTGGGTCTTCACCCTCTTTGAAAGCCGCATCGCCCCGGTGCTGCTGGCCCCCCTCATGATCGCCGCCACCCACGAGAAGCGGACGGCCCTGGGCGCCAGCGTGCCCGTGGCCTTGACGGCGGGGCTGCTGCTGCCGCCCTCCGGCCTTCTGGCGGGGGAGACCTTCGCCCTGGTGGCCGGCACCCTGCTGGCGGCGGTGGTGGCGGTGGGCGTCCTGGCGGTGGACGACAAGCGGCCCGCCATGGTCCCGGCGGCCATCGTAGGCGGCGCGGTAGGGGGGCTCCTCCCCGCGGTGCCCAAGCTTTTGGCGGGGGAGGGCCTGCTCATCAGCGTCACGGCCTTCGGCCTGTTCTTCGTAGGCGCGATCATCGCCCTGGTGCTGGCCTTAGGCCTCACCGCCATTTGGGAGATCCTGTTCGATCTCCCCTCCCGCACCAAGCTCAACGAGCTCCTCAACATGGACCATCCCCTCCAGCGGCGGCTCATGAACAACGCCCCCGGCACCTACCATCACTGTCAGATGGCGGCCCTGCTGGCGGAGAACGGGGCAAGGAGCATCGGCGCTAACGCTTTGCTCGCCAAGGCGGCCGCCGCCGTTCACGACGCGGGCAAGCTCAAATCCCCCCGGCACTTTGCCGAGAACCAGGCCAACGGCGTCAACCCCCACGACGAGCTGCCGCCCCAGGAGAGCTCCCGGATCATCATCGCCCACGTGGCGGACGGGGACGCCATCCTGCAGCGGTATCGGGTGCCCGCCGCCGTGCGCGCCATCGTACGGGAGCATCACGGCACCACCATGACCGCCTACTTCTACGTGAAGGCCAAGAAGGCGGGGGAGGATGTGCGGGAGGCGGACTTCCGCTATCCGGGCCCCAAGCCCAGCACGAAGGAAAGCGCCATCGTCATGATGGCGGACAGCTGCGAGGCGGCGGTGCGCTCGTTGGGCGGCCCCAGCCCCGAGCAGGTGAAGGACATGGTCCATCGGGTCATCCGGGGCAAGATGGAGGACGGGCAGCTGGTGAACTGCGATCTCACGTTGAGCGAGCTTGCCCGGGTGGAGGAGAGCTTTTTGCAGACCTTCGCCGGGATTTTGCACGACCGCATCACCTACCCCAAGGAGGAAGCATGATCGAAGTATACGCAGAGGACGAGGCCCTGACGGCGGAAGAGGAGCAGTGCATCCGCACCGCCTGTGAGACAGCCCTTGAGATGGAGGGCGCGGCGGGGGACATCACCGTGCTGGTGGCGGGGCCGGACCATATCCAGCAGCTCAACCGGGACTTTCGGAACGTGGATCGGGTCACGGACGTACTCACCTTCCCCAGCCGGGAAGGGGAGGCCCTTTTGGGTTCCCCCGACGGGTATCTGGGGGACATCATGATCTGCCGCAGCCGGGCCGTGGAGCAGGCTCAGGAGTACGGCCACAGCCTGAGCCGGGAGCTGGCCTTTCTGGCGGTCCACGGCACCCTCCATATCCTGGGATACGACCATATGAACGAGGCGGAGGAGCAGGTCATGCGCGCCCGCCAGCGGACTATTTTGGAAAGGATCGGTGAAACGAGATGAAGCAACTGACGCAACAAGAGATGGACCTGCTGCTGGACAAGGCCCAGGAGGCCCGGGATCATTCCTACGCCCCCTATTCGAAATACAACGTGGGCGCGGCCCTCATGACGGCGGATGGCCAGATCTATCAGGGCTGCAACATCGAGAACGCCGGCTTCACCCCCACGGTCTGCGCCGAGCGCACGGCCTTCTTCAAGGCGGTCTATGACGGGCACCGAGCCTTTCGGGCCATCGCCGTCATCGCCACGGGGGAGGAGCTGGGCTTTCCCTGCGGCGTCTGCCGCCAGGTGATGGCGGAGTTCTGCGACAGGGATTTCATCATCGTCACCGCCAACCGGGACAGGACCAAGGTGGACGTGTCCGACTTCGAGACGCTGCTGCCCCACTCCTTCGGGCCCAAGGACCTGGGGGTCTGATATGGCGTACAAGAGCGGCTTTTTCAGCCTGATCGGCTG
>CACXNN010000092.1 GCA_902768995.1 uncultured Eubacteriales bacterium
GGGGGTCATGGCGAAGAGCTGGTCGATGCTGACGCCGAAGTATACGGCGATCTCGGGGAGCAGCTGCACGTCGGGGATGCTGTTGCCGCACTCCCACTTGCTGACGGTCTGGGCGGTCACGTTCAGGGCCGCCGCCAGGGCTTCCTGAGTGAGGCCCCGATCCTGCCGCAGGCGGCGGATCTCCTTTCCCATTTCCATTGGTTCGTCCTCCTTGGTTTTCATGGCCTCAGCATATCAGAGCCCGGCGGGAAAAACCAGCGACCGGCGCGGGAGCGAACTCGCGCGGCGGTTGAGCCCTATATGCAAGAGGGACGTCACGCAACGCCCCTCTATTTCAAGATGTCAACTTAGTCAAGTTATTTTTGCCCCCTTACGCCGATTGCACTTCCAGCATAATGTTTGCAAATTGTCTTCTGTAGTTATTCCGCCTTTAGAAACAGGAATGATATGATCGACTTCCAACAACAAATTAGGTTCCTGAAATGTTGAGTTGCCACACTGTTGACACGTATATTCATCGCGCTCAATAATCATATGCCTAAGTTTGGAGGTCATCAATCTGCGCTGACCTTCAGCACTGTTATGAAATTGGACCGATTCTGATAAATATCGGACAAATCGTTCCATCATTTTTATATCCATCTCAATATCAAACTGTGTTCCTGAATTGCCTCCAGGACTAATATATCTAAATGAGTATGTAGGGAAATAAAGCTCATCAAAAATGAAATCTTCAAATCCGAGTTCCTTTTCCAGTTTGCGTGGTGATAATACGCGAATTAGCCAAGGAATCTTGTTGTTTATCTTTTTTAGAATATTATTTTTTTTCTGCATCAAACAGTATTTGCCGTCCTCTGCAGCACTAAAATTGTTTATTATCTCTTCAAATTCATCTATCGTTTGTTCATCTGCATGAATGTGAAAGTATTTACAAATATACTTGAATGGTTGTTTTCTTGCATTGTCACATACAACTCGAGAGCAATCATAGATATTTGGCGCATACTTTGCTGTTCGGAGCATCCGTTTGTTATATTTGTACCGGCTAATATTCTCAAACGATGCTTCCCCATAGTCTGTTTTCTTAACGCGGATAAACGCATCACGAAGATTCTTGATATGTTGATTGAGTTCGTTACACTCTTTTATATGTTTTGTAATTCTCTTTTTGATTGCAAGAAAAGACGGCCCCGTAAAATATAAACGAGGATAGCAAGCCAAAAGAATGACCAGAAGAAGCAAGGTAAGGCCTGCAATAACAGATACAGCGAGAACGTTCGTCGAATGGTATACTGCAACTGCTATTACAAAAGATGCAATACCGCAAATGAGCCAAACCCACAACTGACTGAATACATCTTTTTTCTCTTTATAATCCACGGCCTTGCTTTGTCACTCCATTCTTCATAAACAGAAAACGCATTTATAAGTTCCTTCTGCCCTCCAACGCCTTGGCCAGGGTGACTTCGTCGGTATACTCGAGATTGCCGCCGATGGGGATGCCGTGGGCGATGCGGGAGGCGGTGACGCCCAGGGGCTTCAGCAGCCGGGCGATATAGGAGGCGGTGGCCTCCCCCTCCACGTCCGGGTTGGTGGCCAGGATGACCTCCTTCACCTGCCCGTCCTTACAGCGCTCCAACAGCTCGTTGATCTTGATGTCCTTGGGGCCGATGCCCTCCATGGGGGACAGGGCGCCGAAGAGCACGTGATAGCGGCCGTTGAACTCCCGGGTCTTCTCCATGGCGATCACGTCCTTGGGGTCGGACACCACGCAGATCACGTCCGCCCGCCGCCGGGGATCGGCGCAGATCTCGCAGAGCTCCCCGTCGGTGTAGGTGCCGCAAATGGGGCAATTGTGGACCTTGGACCGGGCGTCGGTGATGGCCTTGGCCAGTTCCTGGGCCTGCTCCTCAGGGACGCCTAAAATATGATAGGCCAGCCGGGCCGCCGTCTTGCGCCCGATGCCCGGGAGCCGGCCCAGCTGTACCGTCAGCCGTTCGATGGATTCGATGGCCATAGCTTAGAAGCCCAAATTCATGCCGCCGGTGAGCTTGCCCATCTCCTGCTCCACGGTGGTCGCGGCCTCCTTGAGGGCGCTGTTCACCGCCGAGAGCACCAGGTCCTGAAGCATCTCCACGTCGTCCGGGTCCACGCACTGTGGGTCGATCTCGACAGACAGGACCTCCCGGGCCCCGTTCACCGTGACCTTCACCATGCCGCCGCCGGAGGACGCCGAAAACTCCTGGGCGTTGAGCTCCGCCTGTTTCTTCTGCATGTTCTCCTGCATCCGCTGGGCCTGCTTCATGAGCTGCTGCATGTTGCCCATGCCGCCCATGGGGAATCCGCCGTGCTTTGCCATATCAAAATACCTCCGTAAAAAGATTCGTGTCTGTTCAGGTGATGGTCAGTTTGTCCTTGAAGAGGCCCACCAGGTCCGCCACGTCGCTGTCCCCCTCCCGAAGGAGCAGCTGCACCCCGGGTCGAAGGGCGCTGAGTTCCCCCTGGATCACGGCCACGCTCCGGGAATTGAGCATCTTCAGCTTCCCCGCGTACTCCGCCGGGAAGGAAACGGTCAGCTGGTCCTCGGTGAGCGAACTGGCCTGGCCGTAGGCCGCCAGCTGCCGCACGAAGGCGTTCACCTTCTGGACCCGGGCAAGGACCTGCTTCCACAGGGCGTCGGCGTCGCCCGCCGCCGCGGGCTGGGGGGTGGGCTTAGGCGCTTCCGGTTTCGGCTCCGGCGCTCGCTGGGGCTTGGGCTCCGGCTTCGGCATAGGCGGCGCCATGGGCGCGGGGGCCGCTATGGGGGCCTCCGGCGTGGTCCTTGGGGCATCGTAGGCTTCCTCCGGCAGATAGCCCTCCTCCGGAGGCGGTTCGGGCAGGTAATCCTCGTCGTAGGCGGGGGCCGCCGGCGCGGGGGCCGCAGGGGCCGCCGAAAGGCCGTGCTGCTCCAGCTCCTTTAATTTGTTCTCCAACAAAGCCAGCCGGGCGCTCAGGGCTTCCACGCTCCCGTCGTCCACGGGCTGGGCGATCCGCACCAGCACCGTCTCCAGGAGCATCCGGGGCGAGGGGAAGTAGCGCATGTCGTTCTGGGCCCGCATGAGCTGCTCCATGGCGTAGAGGATGCGGGCGTTGGGGTGCTTCTGGGCCTGCTTCTGGTAGCGGGCCATCCGATCCGCCGTCACCGCCAGCAGGTCCGCGCAGTCGCCGCAGGCCTTGGCGAGGAGGAGCGCACGCATGTGCCCCGCCAGCTCCCCGGCGAAGACGGCCATGTCCCGGCCCTGGCGCACCACTTGATCGAGGCTGGTCAGGGCCCCTTTAGCGTCGCCGGAAAGGAGCGTGTCCGCCATGTCGAAGAGGAAGTCCTCGTCCATGATGCCCAGCACGTTCTGCACGTCCCTGGCCGTGACCTGGCCGCCGCAGAAGGACAGGCACTGATCGAGGAGGGACAAAGCGTCCCGCATGCCGCCGTCCGCCGCCCGGGCGATGATCCTTAGGCCGTCTGGCTCCACGGAGGCACCGTCCGCCTTCAGAATGTACTGCATGTAGCCGATGATCTCCGGCACCGTCAGCCGATGAAAGTCGAACCGCTGGCAACGGGAGATGATGGTGGCCGGGAGCTTTTGTGGCTCCGTGGTGGCCAATATGAACACCACGTGCTCCGGCGGCTCCTCCAGCGTCTTCAACAGCGCGTTGAAGGCGGAGCCCGAGAGCATGTGGACTTCGTCGATGATGAACACCCGGTATTTTAGCTGCAGGGGGGCGAACTGGGCCTGGGAGATGAGATCGCGGACGTTCTCCACGCTGTTGTTGCTGGCGGCGTCGATCTCGATGATGTCCGCGTTCTGCCCGGCGGCCGTGCGGCAGCTGTCGCAGTCGAGACAGGGCTCCCCGTTCTCGGGATGGAGACAGTTGATGGCCTTGGCCAGGATCCGGGCCGTGGTGGTCTTGCCCGTGCCCCGGGAGCCGCAGAACAGATAGGCGTGGGACGGTTGCCCCTCCCGCACCTGGTTCATGAGGATGGTGGTGATATGCTTTTGGCCCGCCATCTGCCCGAATCGCTCGGGCCGGTAGGTCCTGTACAATGCCTGATACGCCATACGCGCCTCCTATCCAATCAGTATAGCACAACCGAGGCGCGGTGGCTACTTTTTCTTTTCACGGAAACGCGGGTGCTATATCGTAAATTGCCTATACGTCTCCCCGTCCAGGGTCTTCCAGAGGAAGACGCCGTCCTCCAGGGTCATATAGCCGTGGGGGGAGTTTTCCTTGGGGATGGCCAGGGAGCCCGGGTTCAGATAGGTGACCCCGTCCCGTTCTTCGCAGGCGGGCACGTGGGTGTGGCCGTGGAGGAGGATGTCCCCCTCGTGGAGGGGCGGGAGATGGTCCAGGTTGAAGAGGTGGCCGTGGGTCACGAAAATCAGCCGCTTCCCTTCGGCCAGCAGGGCGTAGTCCGCCCAGATGGGGAATTGGAGCACAACTTGGTCGATGTCCGCGTCGCAGTTTCCCCGGACGGCCAGGATGTCCCCCTGCCGCCCGTTCAAGAGCGCCGTCACCGCCTTGGGGTCGTACTCCCTGGGGAGATCGTTCCGGGGCCCGTGGTAGAGGAGGTCCCCCAAAAGCAGGAGCCGGTCCGCCCCCTCCCGGTCGAAAGCGTCCAGCAGCGCCCGACAGTAGTAGGCCGACCCGTGCAGGTCCGACGCGATGAGCCATTTCATAAGCCGTTCTCCTTGTGTATTGATAGAATGAGTATATCAAAGGTTGCCCCGCTTGACAATTCCGATCCGCGTATTTATTCTGAAAGGGAAAGAACACAAGGAGGAAACGGATATGAACGCTGTGGAACGTGTGTGCGCATTTTTGGATCAGGCCCAGGTCTACTACCTGGCCACCGCGGAGGGGGACCAGCCCCGGGTGCGGCCCTTCGGCACGGCTTTGGTCTACGAGGGGAAGCTGTACATCCAGACCGGGAAGGTGAAGCCCGTCTCAAAGCAGCTCGCCGCCAACCCCCGGGCGGAGGTCTGCGCCTTCCACCAGGGCCAGTGGGTCCGGGTGACAGGGAAGCTCCTGAACGACGATCGGCGGGAGGTCAAGGTGGCCATGCTGGAGAAGTACCCGAATCTGAAGCGGATGTACGACCCCGACGACGGCAACACCCAGGTCCTCTATTTCGCCGAGGCCCAGGCCACCTTCGCCTCCTTTGCCGCGCCCCCGGAGACGGTGGAGCT
>CACXNN010000093.1 GCA_902768995.1 uncultured Eubacteriales bacterium
TCTGCGGGCCGAGCCCCTGCTCACGGAGTACGTGAAGCGGTCGGGCATCGTGGACGAGGATCTGGTGGTGGTCTCCCCCGATGCCGGCTCCGCCAAGCGCTCCCGGGACTTCGCCAAGCAGATCGGCTGCCCCGTGGCCATCGGCGACAAGACCCGCACCGACCACACGGAGAACGCCAAGGTCCTGGAGGTCATCGGCGACGTGGAGGGCAAAAACTGTCTGGTGGTGGACGACTTCTCCATCTCCGGCGGCACCATGGTGGACATCGCCAGGGGCCTGAAGGAGAAGGGCGCTAAGCGCATCTTCGGCGCCCTGTCCCACAACTGCATGAACGAGAAGGCCCTCTCCCGCTTCGATGAAAGCCCCTACGAGTTCATCGTCACCACGGACACGGTGGAATGCCCCGAGGCCCGCAAGCATCCCAAGATCAAGATCATCTCCGCCGCACCCATGTTCGCCCAGGCCGTGAAGATCATCCACGACAAGGCTCCCATGAGCACCCTCTTCGACCAGCGCATCAGCAAGCGCATGCTGGACATGTCCTTCATCTCCATCAGCGTGCCGTCCTGCCAGCCCCGCTCCATGAGTTCGGCCATGGTCCGATAGATGGGATAGCTCTTGAAGAAGGAAAGCATCTCCCGGGCCTGGCGGTCGATCTGGGCCTTCGCTTCATCGGTTTTGACCTCCTCCTTGCGCATGGCCAGCATGCAGATGAGCTTGTCGATGCAAAGGTCCTCCGCCTTTTGAACGTTTTCAAGGCGCTCCTGCCCGGCCTTGACGGCCGCCGCGATCTCGTAGAAAAAGAAATGCAGGGCCGGGATCTTCGTGAGGTAGTACTCCGCCAGCTCCTCCTGGGTCACCCGTTTCTCCTTCCGCAGCAGCCGTATCTTTGCTCCGATATTCATTCCTTTTTCTCCTTACGTCCATATTCTTCGACTTCGAACCGGTTCGATCCGAGTATACCTGCATTTTTCGGAAAAAGCCACAGGCAATCGTTTGGATAGAATTCAACCGCTGGTTGTATTATGAACCGTCGGACTTTTGCATAGGATTATTTTTATGCAGTGAAATGAATGAATTTACATTGGGGTTTTCGGTTGAATTCCGGAGAAAAAGTTGATATGATTTATGTATGAAAAGGATTTGGGCCATACTCATTGGAATGATGTTGCTCCTGGGCTGCGGGAAGGCGGCCGCGCCGGCGGTGGAGGCTGCGCCGGAGACGGCGGTCCCCGTCGTGCTGACGGCGGCGCCCACGGCCCAGGCGGAGCAGAAGATCAGCATCGGCGTGGCCGCGGTGGAAACGGCCGCGCCTACGGCGGCGCCGGGACCCCTGACGGGGTTCGTCATCGGGCTCGATCCCGGGCATCAGCTGGTCTACGACCCCGCCCGGGAGCCCGTGGCCCCCGGGTCCAGCGAGACTAAGCAGAAGGTGGCCGGCGGCTGCCGGGGCGTGAAGAGCGGCGTCTATGAGTACGAGGTGAATCTGGACGTTTCGCTGCTCCTGCGGGATATGCTGGAGGAGGCGGGAGCAACGGTCATCATGACCCACGAGGTGCTGGACGTGAATATCTCCAACGTCCAGCGGGCCCAGATGTTCAACGAGGCCAACGTGGACTTGGGCATCCGCATCCACTGCAACAAGAGCGACAACAGCAAGACCGCCGGGGCCTTCATGCTGGTGCCTACGGAGAACAGGACCAAGTTCTATGAGGAGAACGTCCGGGCGGCCCAGGTCATCCTCAAGGCCTACTGCGCCGAGACGGGGCTGTCCATGCGCTACAAGGACGGCATCACCTACCGGAACGACCAGACGGGCTTCAACTGGTGCACCCGGCCCATCATCAACATTGAGATGGGGCATCTGAGCAACCCCAGCGAGGACGCGCTCCTCTCCGACCCCGCATTCCAGGTAAAAATGGCCCGCGGGCTGTTCAACGGCATACTCCAATACTTCCGGCCTGATCTCGTTGCCGCCGCCAACGAATGAAAAGCAAAGGAGCATCCCTCTATCATGGAATCCCCCATCAGCGTTCGTTCTGAAGTCGGAAAGCTCAAGACCGTGCTGCTGCACCGCCCCGGTGTGGAGCTGGAAAACCTGATGCCCGACTACCTGTCCCATCAGCTGTTCGACGACATCCCCTATCTGGTCTACGCCCAGCAGGAGCACGACACCTTCGCCTGCATCCTGCGCCAGTGCGGCGTGAACGTGATGTATTTGAAGGACCTGCTGTGCGAGGCCGTGAACCGGGGCGGCGTCCGGGAGGAGCTGGTGAACGACTACGTGCGGGAGGCCCACCTCTACGGCTCCTACATGCAGGCGGCCGTGAAGGAGTACCTGCTGGCCCTGCCCACGGACAAGCTGTTCGACGCCATGGCCGGCGGCGTGCGCAAGAGCCAGATCGCCAAGCTCACCAAGTACCATCTGGTGGACTACGCCCAGGAGGACTTCCCCTTCTACGCCGAGTCCATGCCCAACCTGTACTTCACCCGGGACCCCTTCGCGTGTCTCGGCAACGGGGTCATCATCTCCCACATGGCCAACGAGATCCGGCAGCGGGAGACCCTGTTCGCGGACTACATCTTCCGGTATCACCCCATCTATAAGAACGTGCCCCACTGGTACGAGCGGAGCAACAACTGGTCCATCGAGGGCGGCGACACCCTGGTGCTGAACGATAGGACCATGGCCATCGGCATGAGCGAGCGCACCAGCCCCCAGGCCGTGGAGGACATGGCGGAGAACGTGCTGGGGGCCCACATGGGCGTGGAGCAGATATTGGTGATCGACCTCCCCAAGTTCCGCACGTTCATGCATCTCGACACGGTCATGACCATGGTGGACGTGGACAAGTTCGTGGTGCACCCCAACATCCAACGGTCCATGCGCTCCTTCCTGCTGACCCGGGGCGACGGGAAGCGGAAGCTGAATATCCAGGAGACCGGCCTCCCCATCGACGAGGCGCTGCAGAAGGTCATGGATCTCGACAAGATCACGCTGATCCGCTGCGGCGGCGCCAGCACCATCGACGCGGCCCGGGAGCAGTGGAACGATGGCGCCAACACCCTGGCCGTGGCCCCCGGCGAGGTCATCACCTACATCCGGAACCACGTGACCAACAGCATCCTCCGGGATCACGGCATCACCGTCCACGAGATCCCCTCCTCCGAGCTCTCCCGGGGCCGCGGCGGCCCCCGGTGCATGAGCATGCCGCTGGTGCGGGACGGCATCTGAGGCTTCTTTTTGCCGCTTTTTCTCTTCCGTGAAGAGGAAAAAGCGGCGGAAAAAGAGAAGCACATAGGGGATAATAGAATAGCACCGCAACCTGTGTTTGCCGGATAAAGTTCTTTGGGATGCACCCTTTCTTACAAGAAAGGGTGCATTGCTTTTGATCGCTCCTTATTTGTTTTCCGGGATAAGGTTCAAGAGGTCGTCGGTGTTGGCCACGTTGGTGTAGGCTTCCGGCACGTCGCCCACGATCACGTTCTCCGCCACGGGGGCCTGGGTGAGGACGGTGACGGAATAGGAGCGGCCCGGCAGGACCACCCGGACCGTGCCGGTGAGCTGCAGCGTGATCCGGTGGAGGGTCTGGTTGATGCCCGCAGACCGGAACTCGCTGTGAAAGGAGGACTGGACCATGCCCACCGGCGTGAACCGGAAGCTGAGCCGGGGCCCCAGCCCCGCCAGCAGGGGCACGCCGCTGAGCGTCCCCAGGGGCACCGACACCCCCTGCTCCCCCAGGTCCTGGATCCGCCGCTGGGCCGCCGCCGCGCAGTCCGCCGCCAGCAGGTTCAGCTTCCCCGCGTCCGCCGTCAGCAACGAGACGTGCCCCTCGTTGGATGCCTGGGCGCTCAGCAGCTCCCCGGTGGACGCGCTGCCCAGCACCTCCAGGATGGCTTCGTTCATGGCCCGGGCCGCAGCGCTCTCCACCCGGGCGGACGCCAGCCCCTCCAGCACCGGCCGCAGGCTGGCGTTCACGTACCAGAGGGCCCCCGCCGCGGCCAACAGCACCAGCAGCAGCCCCGCCAGCGCCTTTCGTTTTCGTCTGTGCATACCCTTCCCTCCCCCCACAGCATATGCGCGGGAGGCGAAAAAAGAAGGAATCTGCCGCCGGCAGGTCCGGTCCCGGCCCAAAGAATTACAAAGAAATTACATCTATTCCGCATCCTCTTTTTTCCAGGCATGGTATCCTATAGGCAGGGAAACGAGAGGAGTTTTTGTATGCAGAACCGCATCCTTTTGGTGGAGGACGACCAGGCCATCGCCGACGCCGTGGCCCTGAACCTGAAGATCGTGGGCTACGACTACGCCCGCTTCGACGACGGGCAGGCCGCCGCCGACAGTTTGGAGTCGGACCACGGCTTCGATCTCGCCCTCCTGGATATCATGCTGCCCGGCATGGACGGGTTCGAACTGTTGAGCTACATGAAGAAATACGGCATCCCCGTGATCTACATGACCGCCAAGGCCGACGCCGCCTCGGAGATCAAGGGCCTGCTGGACGGGGCGGAGGACTACGTGATCAAGCCCTTCGACATGATGGCCCTCATGGTGCGGATGGAGAAGGTGCTCCTGCGGACCGGGCGGCTCAACCGGATCTACCGGGCCGGGGACGTGGAGCTGGACGACTACAAGCACCTGGTCTACAAGGCCGGGGCGCCCGTGGAGGTGAGCCCTCTCGAATACGCGGTGCTGCTGTACCTCATGAAGCATAAGAACCTGACCGTGAGCCGGGAACAGCTGTTGAACGAGGTGTGGGGCTTCGAGTACATGGGCGAAAGCCGGTCCGTGGACGTGAAGATCTCCACCCTGCGGCGGAAGCTGGGCCTCGGCGACGCCATCAAGACCGTGCAAAAGCTGGGCTACAGATTAGAGGATAGATAGATGAAGCTGCGACACAAGATCAGCCTGTTGGCCGGGGCCGTCCTGCTGCTGGTGCTCCTCACCTGCGCCGGGGTGCTGCTCCTGTACGCCCGGAAGACCATCTTAGCTCTGGCGGAGGACCAGGCCAGGGACAAGCAGAGCGCCCTCAGTGCCTCCTTCTCCTCCATGGTCCGGTACTACGCCGTGCCGGAGGACAGCGACGCCGCCCGGGAGAGCCTGATCCGGTACTGCTTCACCCGGTTCGCCGACCAGGAGGGGGTGCTCATGCGGGGCGGCGAGACCCTTTGCTCCTCCGTGGCCGTGGACCCCAGCCTCTACGCCCTGCCGGACCGGGAGGACAGCCGGACCGCCGTCTACCGGGGATCGGTGGACGGGCGGCAGCTGCTGATCGTGGCGAGCCTCGAATGGGTCCAGACGGACACCCTCTACGTGGGCCTGGTCCGGGACATCACGGAGGTCTACGACGCCATGGCCCGACTCACCCGGCTGTTCCTCGGGGTCTGCGCCGCCGGGGTGGCCCTGGGCATGGGGCTTCTGTTCCTGGCGGTGAAAAAGAGCACCGCCCCCCTCTCCCGCCTGACCGCCGCCACCGGGGAGATCGCCGCCGGAGCCTACGACAAGCGGGTGACCATTTCCGGCCGGGACGAGGTGGGCGACCTGGGGCAAAGCTTCAACCGGATGGCGGAAGCCGTAGAAAACAAGATTGCAGACCTGACGGAGCAGAACGAGCGCCAGCGGCTGTTCATCGGCGGGGTGAGCCACGAGTTCAAGACCCCCCTGGCCGCGGTGGGCCTCCACGGGGACCTGCTGGAGAACGCCAAATTGAGCGAGGCGGAACGGGAGGATTCCCTGCAACACATCCGCCGGGCCGGGGCCTACATGACGAGCATGACCCAAAGCCTCATGGAGCTGCTGCTCCTCGATCAAGCCGTCGAAACCGAGGAAACGGACCCTGCCGCCCTCCTTTCTATCGTATCGGAAGCCGCCTATGACGGTCTCGCCGCCCGGGGCGTGACGCTGGTCACCGCGTGCCAGGACGCCTCTCCCCTGCCCCTGAACCCCACCCTCATGACCTCCCTGCTGCTGAACCTGGTGGAGAACGCCGCCCGCAGCTACGATGCGGAGGACGAAAACAGGACCGTCACCCTGCGGGCCTGTGGCCGCTGCTTCGAGGTGACCGACCGGGGCCGGGGCATCCCCGCCGAGGCCCAAGACCACATCTTCGAGCCCTTCTACCGGGTGGATAAGTCCCGCAGCCGCAAGCAGGGGGGCAGCGGCCTGGGCCTGGCCCTGGTCAAGGCCATCGCTGACGCCCACGGGGCCACCCTGTCCCTGGACAGTGCGCCGGGCCGTGGCACCACCTTCCGGGTCCAGTTTTGAGCCACAATTACAGTTTCATTACAATTCCGAAAAGACTTTTAGGGCTGCTTCGTCGTACCCTGGGGGCAGAAAAACGAGAGAGGTGATTTTTATGAAACGAACCCTTGT
>CACXNN010000094.1 GCA_902768995.1 uncultured Eubacteriales bacterium
GCCCAGGGGTACCTCCAGGTGCTCTTCGAGCTGAACCCCAAGGCCGTGGGCGGCGCCCTGCCCGCTGACGGCTTCTACTACATGCCGTGAAGGAACTGCTGCAGAAAAACAGCATACGAAAACTCTTGTCCGTAGCTCTCGCCCTGCTCCTATGGCAGGCGGGAGCTGTCCTTTTGGATCTGCCGCTGCTGCTGGTGCCCCCTCTCGAGGTGCTGAAACGGCTTTTGACCCTGGTCCAGGAGGCCGACTTCTGGCGGACCCTCCTCTTCTCCTTCAGCCGGATCGTGCTGGGCTTCGCCATCGCCTTCGCCCTGGGGTGCCTCCTCGGCGTGCTGTCGGGGAAGTGGCCCCTGCTCGAAACCCTGCTCTGGCCCTACGTCATCACCATCAAGACCGTGCCCGTGGCCAGCTTCATCATCCTGAGCCTGTTCTTCCTGTCCGCCCGGCGGCTCTCCACCTTCATCTCCTTCCTCATGGTGTTCCCCGTGATCTACTCCAACGTGCTGGAGGGCATCCGCAGCACGGACAGAGAGCTCCTGGAGATGGGGCAGGTGTTCCGCATCCCCTGGGGGCGGCGGCTCGGGTACATCTACCTGCCCCACCTGAAGCCCTTTTTGTTCTCCGCCTGTTCGGTGGCCCTGGGCATGAGCTGGAAGTCCGGCGTGGCGGCGGAGGTCATCGGCGTGGCCTCCGGGTCCATCGGCGAAAAGCTGTACGAGTCCAAGATCTACTTCATGACGGAGGACCTGCTGGCCTGGACCGTGGTCATCGTGCTCATATCCGTCCTCTTCGAGAAGCTGTTCCTGCGGCTCATGAAAGCCGCCTTCGACCGCTGGGAGGGGCGCTGATATGGCTATCGTGATCCACAACCTCACCAAGTCCTACGGCGATAAGCTGGCCCTGCCCCCCTTCTCCTGCACCTTGGAGGCGGGGGAGCGGGTATGCCTGCTGGGCCAGTCGGGCTGCGGGAAGACCACCCTTTTGCGGCTGCTGCTGGGCCTCGATACGCCCACAGGCGGCCGGGTGACGGGGCTCCCGGACCGGATCAGCGCCGTCTTCCAGGAGGATCGGCTGTGCCCCTCCTTCTCCGCCGTGACCAACGTGTCCCTGGCTCTGGGCCGCCAGGTGCCGAAAGGGGAGATCGTGGCCCTTTTGACCGACCTAGGCCTGGGCGACGCTCTCACGAAGCCCGTCCGGGCGCTGAGCGGCGGCATGCAGCGGCGGGTGGCCATCGCCCGGAGCCTGCTCATGAGCGCGGATTTGTACCTGATGGACGAGCCCTTCAAGGGTCTCGACGAGGACACCCGCCGGATCGTCATGGACCTGGTCCTTGCCCGCACCGAGGGCAAGACGGTGCTGGTGATCACCCACGACCCGGAGGAAGCCGCCTATCTGGGCGGCCGGGTGATACGCATGTGAGAAACCAAAAAGCAGAGCTCGAGGCCTTTTGCCTTGAGCTTTTGTATTGCCTGGTGTATTATATCCTAAAGTAGGTATTTCTGCGGAGACAGCTATGCGCGAAGCGAAACGGATAAGATCGTACCAAGGCAACCGACACCCCTTCTGCTGCGCCTTGTTCGCCAAGGCCGACCGGCAGGAGGCCATGGCCGTCCTCGAGACCCTGGATCGGCAGCGCATCCGGATCGCCCTGCCCGCCCGTGGGAACCGGCGGCTGATCCGGCGGGCCGCCCTGGTGCTGCTGTTCCTGTCCCCGGAGGCGGTGCAGGACAGGGCCGTGACGGCGGGCGTCGCGCAGGCCAGCGCCGCGGGGAAGACCGTGTTGACCATCTATCTCAAGGCCACGGAGCTGACGCCGGGCCTGTCGCTGCAGCTGGGCCAGACCCAGGCCGTCTTCAAGTACCGGGAGGCCAGCGAGGCGGATTTCTATCGCAAGCTTTTGGACGCCCCGGCCCTCCGATCCCTGTCCGTGACCCCGGAGCAGAAGCGGGCCCTGATCTGGCGGGCCCTGCTGTGGGCCCTGTGCGGCGGGCTGGTGCTGCTGGCGGGCCTGAACTGGAAGCCCATCCAGGCGCGCCTGCCCAACGCCCCCCTGCGCCAGTTGGGCGTGCCCCTGGACTTCGACAGTGTGGAGACCCTGTACGTGTACGGGGAGACGCCCCTGGACGAGTACGCCATGCCCGGCTACAAGCTGTTCGCCGACGGGGAGCGGGACTACGTGCGCCTGGGCCAGCGGCTGATCCCCCCGGGGGACATCGCCTCCCTGGACGACTTCGCCCTCCTCCGGAACCTGCGGGAGCTGTGCCTCTGCAACGACCCGGTGGAGTCCCTTTCGCCCCTCCTGTCCCTCACCGGGCTGACGCTGCTGGACGTGTCCCACGACGGGGAGCTGGACCTGAGCGGCATCGGGGCCCTCGCTCAGCTGGAGACGCTGAACCTTTCCCACGACCACCTCTCCGGGCTGGAGGCCCTGTCGGAGCTTTCGTCCCTCCGGGTGCTGAACCTGGCCTATACGGACCTCACTGACCTGAGCTGGCTCCGAGGGCTCCCGTCCCTCAAGACGGTGTATATCGACGCGGGGTTGCTCGCCGCAGCCCAGGCCCTGGGGGAGACCCCCTTTGAGATCCTGTGCCTGGACACCCCGGTCTACGGGTACGCCGAGCTGAAGGCCGCCCTGGAGGATCCCGCCGTCACCGACGTCCGCATCATGAACGGCCTCACCATCCCAGCTAGCGCCGAGCTGGTCGTCCGCCCGGAGGTGGCCCTCACCGGCGCGGGTCTGGACGGGGACTTCACCGTCAGCAACTACGGTACCGTCCGCGTCTACGGGGTGTGGGAGATGGGCCTCTGCACCCGGATCAACTACGGTACCATCGTGGTGGAGCCCGGGGGCCTCTACGCCGGCGGCATGTGCGAAAATATCACCACGGGCCTCTTCCGCATCGAGGCGGGGGGCCGCCAGAACCTGGAGCGGGGCATGAGCTTCTCCCTGTCGGGGGGCCGCTACGAGAACGAGGGGGACGTATACCTCAGGGACGGCTACCAGCTGCGGTTCCTGGGCGGCACCGTGGTGAATCACGGCGTCCTCCACCTCTTTTCCACGAAGGACGGGGTCTTTCAGATCGGCATCGACCGGGATCGGTTCCAAAACGACGGCCAGGTGTACTACGACGGGGTCCTGATCCCCAACGACAAGCTGTTCGCGGAGGCGGGGGATTGACGGCCGCCCCTCATTTTCGGCTTGCTTTTTCCGATGTTTTTTGGTTTAATAGACGGGACTGTTCGTGAAGGAGACGTGGGAATGAAACGGGTGTGTCTGTTGATGGCGGCGCTGGCGGCGCTCATGGTGGGCTGCGGCCGGCAGCTGGCGGAGGTCCCGGAGGCGACCCCGGCCCCCACGGCGGTGGTCACGGCCACGCCGACGCCCACGGCGACCCCTACGCCGACCCCCACGCCCGTCCTCGTCACCATGGCGCCCACCTCCGTCCCCACGCCGGTCCCCACCCCTACGCCCACCCCCACCGCGACCCCGACCCCCACGCCGGCGCCCACGCCCTTCTCCCTGGCCTGGGTCCCGGACACCCAGCATTTCGCCTATTTCGATCCGCAGAAGTTTTTGACCCTGGCGGAACGGATCAACGAGCGCCGGGAGAGCGACAACATCCTGGGCGTGATCCACAGCGGGGATCTGGTGGACAACGGCTTCAAAAGCTGGCAATGGGACAATTTCGACCCCTTCCTGGAGAACCTGGACCCGTCCCTGTTCTTCTTCCCCGTGGCCGGGAACCACGATATCGGGACCCAGGCCCAGGAGTATTACGCCTATCTGCCCCGGCCCTTTCTGAAGGCCTATCCCGACGAGCAGAAGTACGACGGCGGCAAGGTGATCTATCGGGTCCTGTCCGAGGGGGGGGAAGATATCCTGCTGCTGGGCATAGGCTGGAACATGTGGATGGACCGCGGCGCCATGGGCTGGACCGACGAGGTGCTGGCCGCCCATCAGGACATGCCCTGCATCCTGGTCATCCATGGGTTCCTGCTCAGCGAGACCGGCTACTATCAGTCGGTGGAGCAGATGATCGCCGCCCGGCCCACCATCCGGCTGGTCCTCTGCGGGCATATGGACGGCTACTACACCCACGTCTTTACCTATGACGACGATGGGGACGGCGTGAAGGAGCGCACCGTCACCGCCATGATGCTGAACATGCAGCGGGCCCAGGACTACGCCTTCCGCATCCTGACCTTCGATCCCCTTTCCCACGCCGTCACTGTGAACACCCTGCTGCTGGACGGGTCCCCGGCGCCGGACTATCCAAACCGAGAGCCCATCAGCTTCACCATAGAAAACGCCTATTGACATGAAAAAAGCGGGACGCCGGTCCCGCTTTTTTGCTGTACCCTTATTTCTCCCTGAGCTTGCCGATCTCGCCTACCACGCCGTAGAGCACGCCGGCCACGGGCCAGACGATCCAGGTCATGTCCCAGCGCTTGGTGAGGAAGCTGACGGCGAGATACGCCGCCGTGATGACGCTCCAGTAGATGCCGCCGTACCGGCGGGCGTTCCGCTTTCTATCGCGGGTGTAGTCCCCCTCCTCCAGGAGCATCCGGTACCCCTCCCAGGGGATGGTGGCCTTCACCAGGATGTGCACGCCGATGGCGGCCAGGACCAGGATGGCGCTGACGCCCAGGACGCCGTAGAACTCGTCGTCGCCCCGCCAGAGGAGGAGCGCAAACAGGGGGATGGCCGCCAGCACGCACAGGACCACGCCGATGGCGACACTGCGGGTGTGGTCGCCCTCCTCCCGCTGCATCCGTTCCTTCACCATGCCGGAGACGCCGTAGGCCGTGTCCAGGGTGTTCTTCTCCAGGTACTCGTATTTGTTCCCCTTCATGCCCGTGAGCACGAACAGCAGCACCGCCCCGGCCACCATAAGGAGCAGCACCATGAGGCCGATCATGGCCGCCTGCATCTCCGTCAGCGCCAGCCGCCCGCTCTCCTGGGCCCCGCCCAGGAGGATGAGGGCGATGGGGGAGAGGATGCAGAGGAGCACGCCCAGGGCGATGCGCGGCGCGCTCTCGACTTTATAGGAAAGGAAGGCGTTGGCCTCCTCCATGGACACGAAGGTGGCGCCCTCCGAATCGGCG
>CACXNN010000095.1 GCA_902768995.1 uncultured Eubacteriales bacterium
GGTCGGCGATGGCCACGTCCCCGTCCAAGACCAACTCCTCCTCGGTGGGTTCCGGCATGGCCACCATGCCCTCGGTCTGAAGGTTCTGGGGGATAGGCGTCCGGCAGCCCGTGACGCCGCCGATGGCTACCAGGGCCGCCGCCGTCATGGCCGCGCTGCGCAGGGGCTTTCTCGGATACTTGGGCCGATAGCCCAAAAGCTGTTGCTGTTTCATAGGGGGCCTCCTTAGGTTCCATTTGCCTATAACACCGGGGAGGGGCAAAAAAGGTTGCAGGGGGTCAGGCTTTTTTCAATCCCCGCCAATAGGACCACCGGAGGATCGTCAGGCTCAGGAGCATCATGGCGGCGATGAGAAGGTAGGAGGACTTGTATTCGCCGGTGTGGTCGGCGATGATCCCCGGCACGGCGGAGAACAGGATGCCGCCCAGGTTATAGAAGATCTGCAGCCACTTGAGGAGCTTGGGGTAGCCCGCCCTGTTGGACAGGTCCCCGGCCCAGAGCGGCGGGCCCACGTTGTAGACCGAGGCGCCGAAACCCATGAGGGCCACGGGCGCGAAGCACCAGAGGAGGCTGACGCCGTTCATGAGCTGGACCAGCGTGCAGCCCAGGATGAACAGGACCATGAGCAGGGACGTACACCGCTTGGAGCCGAACCGGTCCGCCAGGCCCCCGGAGAGGAACTTGCTGCACACCAGCACCGTCCCCTGAAGGGACACCACCGTGGCGGCCGTCTTCACGGAGTAACCGCAGCTCCGGGCCAGGACCGACAGGTGCCCGGAGAACGCCTGGCCCGCGCCGCCCACCAGCAGCATCATCCCCGCCAGCATCCACATCACCAGCTTCGGGAGCCGTTCAGGCCCCTCCTTCTCCCGGGTCCGGGCGTCGCCCGCGCCGCCTTCGCCGAAGGGCCGGAGCCCCTTTTGGGCGGGATCGTCCCGAAGGAGCAGGAAGACGCCGACGGCGCTGACGAGCATGAAGGCCGCCTGCAGCAGGAAGGTGGTGCGCAGGGAATACCGAAGGACCAGGGCCGAAACCAGGGGCGAAAAGACCATGACCGACACGCCGGACCCTGCGGAACTGACGCCCAGAGCAAGGCCCCTGTGGCTGTGGAACCAGTTGGAGAGCAGGAGGGAAACCGGGTAGATGGCGCCCAGGCCGTAGGCGATGCCGCCCAGGGCCGCGCCGGTATAGTATACGAGGGCGCTGCCGCCGATGGAATAGACCACCGCCGACGCCACACCGATGAGGGACGCCAGAAGGATGCCCCGGCGCAGGGAGAGCTTGCGATAGTAGAGCTCCACCAGGAAGGTGACGGCGAAGGAGAAGAGGCAGCGGATGGAGAGGATGGCGCTGCCCATGCTGTCGCTAAGGCCGCCCGCCTCGATGAAGGGCAGGTATACCGACAGGATGTTGCTGCACAGGCCCATATTGCACACGAACAGCCACAGCCCGCACAGGCAGACGATCCAGGCGTAGTGCAATTGTCTTGATTGAGGTTTCATATGGATTTGGTCAAAGCGGACCACTTTTCTTTCAAGAAAAGTGGTGCAAAAGAACTTTATTTGGGATATATGGCTTGCGCTGCATACCATATCATCCCATTTGCGTTTCTCTTTTTCCGCCGCTTTTTCTCTTTACTAAAGAGAAAAAGCGGCACAATAGCTCTACAATAAAGACATCAGCACGAACAGCCAGTGGGCCGCGATGCCGGCGCAGAAGCCGCCGATGGTGTGGCAGAGGATGGATTTGCCCACCAGCTCGTTGCAGTGGAGCATGTCCATCATGGACACGTGGGTGGAGAGGTACCCGCTCCAGCACATGCACATGCCGGTGAACACGGCGATGTCGTTGGCGCCTGCCGCCCCCTCCCGAAGGAGCTCCGGCACCATGCCCAACGACGCGCCGGCGGACCCCAAGGCCGTGATGGGCACGGACACGCAGGCGGAGGTGGTGAACCCGAAGAGGGGTTTAAAGAGGAACTGGAGCTTGTCCCCCAGCAGGGGCAGGACCCGGATGCCCTCGTAGGCTGCGCCGGTGTAGGTCCCGTCCGCGGAGGGGCCGTAGGTCAGCATCATGACCACGGTGCAGATGACCAGCACCCCGGGGATGATCCCGAAGCCCAGCTCCACGCCGTTCTTGCCGCCCATCATGAGGGAGTTCAGCAGCCGCAGCATGAACCCCTGCTTGGGCTTGTTCTCCTCGTCCGCCATCTGGCCCATCTCCCGGGGAGACAGGGCCAAGGTCTCGGTGCCGTACAGCTTCTTGCTGAAGAACAGCAGCATCCGGGTGCTGATGACGCTGCCCACCACCGCGCCCAGGTTCCCGCAGAGGACCGCTTTCCCCAGGCTCATCCCCGTGACCGCGGAAAGCCCCGCCATGTAGCTGGTCACGATGAGGCCCATGCCGAAGGCCGTGCCCAGGTTGGTCAGGGCCGGGATCTGGTACGCCTTGAAGTACCGCCGGTACTGCTGCTCCTTGGCGAGGGCCAGGATGGAGGGGTTGTCGGAGAAGTAGGTGGATACGATCCCCAACGCCGCCGCGCCGGGCATGCTGTAGAGGGGCTTCATGAGGGGCGAGAGCAGGAAGTTGAACAGCTCCAACACGCCGAACTCCGTCAGCATCTCGGACAGGGCCCCGGCCAGCACCGCGATGGCCATGATGTAGAACACCGTGTCCAGCAGGATGCGGTAGGCGGTGTTCATCATGGTGTTGATGGCGTTGGTCATGCCCATGGGCACCATGAACAGGGCCATGAACACCAGGAACGCCACCAGGAACAAAGCGCTTTTCAGCAGCTTTTTCCCCGTCATCATCTGCTTTTGCCGCAGGGCCTCTCTCTTTTCATCGAAGGATGCCATGTTCTCTCCTTTGGATCGGTCAGAATAAGCGAACGTCCATAGCTTTGGACAGATACTCCATGATGGCGATGCCCGCCACGCTGTTGCCCCGAGCGTCCAGGGCCGGGCCGAAGACGCCGATGCCCATCCGGTCCACCAGCGTGGCCGCGATGCCGCCGCCTACGCCGCTCTTGGCAGGGTAGCCCACCTTCACGGCGAACTCCCCGGACCCATCGTACATGCCGCAGGTGAGCATGAGGGCCCGGATGATCCGGGCATGCTCCGCCGCCATGAGCCGCTCCCCGGTGACGGGGTCCAGGCCCCGGTTGGCCAGCACCAGGGCAAGATGGGCGATGTCCTCCGCCGTGACGTACAGGGAGCACATGCGGAAGTACACGTCCAAGTCCTCCCCCACGTCCCCCTCCAGCATCTTGGTGGCCTTCAGGTGGTAGGCGAGGGCCCGGTTCTTGTCCCCGGTCTCCCGCTCCGAGAGATACGCCTCCCCGCAGAGGGAGATGGTCTCGGACCCGCAGAGCTTCTTGAAGTACCGGAGCAGCCGCTCGAACTTCTCGGACCCGCTGCGGCCCTTGATGGCCCCCACCACGGCGATGGCCCCGGCGTTGATGAAGGGGTTGTAGGGCTTCTTGTCCACCTCCAGGCGGATGATGGAGTTGAAGGGGTCCCCGGTGGGCTCCAGGCCCACCCGGCCGGAAAAGAGGTACTTCTCCCCCCTGTCCTGCAAGGCGAGGCCCAGGGCCACCACCTTGGCGATGCTTTGGACGGTGAAGGGGGTCCGGCTGTCCCCGGCGCTGAAGCGGCGGCCGTCCACGGTCTGGACGGACACGCCCAAAAGATCCCGATCCACGTGCCGCAGATAGGGGATGTACTGGGCGGTCTTGCCCTGATTGGTGAAGGTCCGCCCGTAGGCGAGGGCGTCCTCCAGCATGGCTTGGGTGATCTCGGGCATGCTTTTACGCGTTGTAATACTTGTCGAATTCGGCGGGATGGGGGATCTTAGCGAGCTCCACGCATTCCTTCCGCTTCTCTTTGATGAAGTTCTGCAGCAGCCGCTCCGGGAACACGCCGCCCTTTGTCAGATACTCGTGGTCCGCTTCCAGGGCGTCCAGGGCCTGATCGAGGGAGGTGGGCAGGTGATGGAGCTTGGCCTTCTCCTCGGGGGACAGGCTGTAGAGGTTCATATCGTAGGGGCCCCAGCCGTTCTCGTGGGGGTCGATCCTATTCTGGATGCCGTCCAAGCCCGCCATGAGCAACGCCGCATAGCAGAAGTAGGGGTTGCAGGTGGCGTCCGGATTCCGGATCTCGAACCGGCGGAGCTTGGGAGACTTAGCATAGGCGGGGATGCGGATGACCGCACTCCGATTGGAGGTGGCGTAGCCCACGGTCACCGGCGCCTCGAAGCCGGGCACCAGCCGCTTAAAGGAGTTGGTGCTGGGGTTGGTGATGGCGCAGAGGGAGGCGATGTGCTTCAACAGCCCGCCCATGAACCAGTGGGCCTCCCGGCTCAGGTGGGCGTAGCCGTCGTCGTCGGAGAAGACCGGCTTCCCGTCCTTCAAAAGCAGCATATGCACGTGCATGCCGCTGCCGGCCTCGCCGTAGACGGGCTTGGGCATGAAGGTGGCAGTCTTGCCGTACTTCATGGCGGTGTTGCGGACGATGTACTTCACCAGCATGGTGGCGTCAGCCATCTTGGACATCTCCCCCAGCTTGGGCTCGATCTCGAACTGGCCGGAGGCGCCCACCTCGGGGTGGTGGTACTTGACGGGGATGCCCGCCTCCTGCATCTTCAGGCACATCTCGCTCCGGCACTCATAGGTGCGGTCCAGGGGCTTGGCCACATGGTAGGCCCTCTGATGGGGGACCACGTAGCCCTTGCCGTTGGAGGCGCTGTTCCAATAGCTCTGCTCGGCGTCCAGGCTCATGCCGATGGACCCGGGCTTCACCTCCCAGTTGATCTGGTCGAAGAGGTAGAACTCGAACTCCGGCAGCACCAGCATGGTGTCGGCGATGCCGGTTTGGCGCATGTAGTCCTCGGCGGCCCGGACGATGTTCCGGGGGTACTGATCGAGAGGCCTGTTCTTGGGGTAGTCGATGACCATGGCGTTGCCGGTCATGGACAGGGTCTTCACATCGCAGAAGGGGTCCACATAGGCCGTGTCCAGGTCGGGGATGAAGACCATGTCGCTCTTCTCCACCACCGCGTAGCCGTAGTTGGAGGCGTCGAAGCCCACGCCGTCCGTCATCATG
>CACXNN010000096.1 GCA_902768995.1 uncultured Eubacteriales bacterium
TCCATGCACTGGTTGAAGGTATCGAAGTAGTTCTCGTTCTTGGAGAAGCCGTCCTTGAAGCCCACGGGCATGATGTGCTTGCGGCGATACTCCACGGGGTCCAGGCCCAGGGCCTTGCACACGTCGTCCGTGTGGCTCTCATAGGCGAACATGGCCTGGGGGATGCCGTAGCCCCGCATGGCGCCCGATACGGACTTGTTGGTGTACACCGTGTAGGCGTCGCACTCCACGTTGGGGCAGGGGTACATCTGAGGGAAGCAGCCCATGCCTTTGGCAGCGATGGAATGGCCGTGGGAGGCGTAGGCGCCCTGGTCGGAGAACATTTCAAGCTTTCTGGCCACATAGGTGCCGTCGGGCCGCACGTAGGAGATGATGTGGAACTTGATGGCGTGACGGACCCGATTGCTGATGAAGGTGTCCTCCCGGGGGATGTCGATCTTCACCAGCCGACCGCCCAGCTCCCGGCAGACCCAGGCGCAGAGGGGCTCGTACAGGGTGTCCTGCTTGTTGCCGAAGCCGCCGCCGATGTAGGGTTTGATGATGCGGACGGAGCCCCAGGGCACCCCGATAGCTTGGCCCACCGTGCGGCGCACGATATGGGGGATCTGGGTGGAGGACACCACCACGGTCTTGCCCGCCTCCTCATAGGCGTAGCAGATAAAGTTTTCGATGTGGCAATGCTGCACCGTGGGCGTAGTGTACCACTTGTCGATACAGACGAGGCCCTCCTCTTTCCGGGCTTCCTCATAGTTGCCGTTGCGGATGGAGGTGTGCTTCAGGATGTTGTGGGGGAAGGCATCGTGGAGCTGGGGCTGGCCATCCTGCATGGCCTCGATGGGGTCCAGCACGAAGGGCAGCGTCTCGTATTCCACCTTCACAAGCCTGGCGGCCTGAGCGCAGGCCACCTCGTTTTCCGCCACCACCGCCGCCACGTCGTCGCCGTAGTAGCGAACGTGCTGGTTCAGCAGGAGCCGGTCCGCCACGTCCTGATGGGCTTCCTCCACGGACCAGGGGTGTCCGGCTGTGGGGAAGGGGATGTTGGGCACGTCGAAGCAGGTGAAGATCCGCACGACGCCCGGCACCTTCATGGCTTCGGAGATGTCCACCGATTTGACGAAGCCATGGGCGATGGTGGAGCGCACCACCCGGATGAGCAGGGCGCTCTTGTCGCATAGATCGTCCGTGTACTTGGCGCGTCCGGTCACCTTGTCGAACGCATCCACACGGGGCACGCTTTTTCCTACGATCATAGATGTCCTCCTTACTGAATGAACTGCATCTTGGTCACGTGGAACACGCCCATATCCGTGATCCGCACATGGGGTATCACCGGCAGGGCGATGAAGGAAAGGGTCACGAAGGGATCGCCGTCCGCATATTCGCCGATGGAACGGAAGGCGGTGAGCAAAGCTTCTTGACGGGAAATGATCTCCTGGAGGGGCAGATCGCTCATCAGGCCTGCGATGGGCATGGGGAGCTGGGCCAGGACCTTGCCGCGGCTCACCACCACGAAGCCGCCGGAGGAAGCCTCCAAGGCATCCACCGCCGCCAGCATGTCCCCGTCGTTGTCTCCCACCACGATCAGGTTGTGGGAGTCGTGGCCCACGGTGGAGGCGATAGCGCCGTTGGCAAGGTGCATCCCCTTGAGGATGCCCACGCCCACCCGGCCGGAGGACATATGCCGTTCGAAGACAGCCGCCTTTAGAAGGTCAGGCGTGGCCACGAACTTGCCGTCCTGCTGGGGCACGGTCTCATAGGTCAGATTGGTGATCAGCTCGCCGGGGACCAGGTTGACGACGGGCATATCCTCATGGACGGGCAGGTCCAATATGCCAGGCTTGCGCGGCGCCAGATGGACGCTGTTGTAGATGCGGGGGTCCCGCTTCAGGAGCGTATCGGGATGGGGCTGGAACTGGATGCCGTTAGAAAACACCATGAGGGCGTTGAAGTCCGTCAGATTGTCGAAGAGGACCATGTCCGCCCGATACCCGGGGGCGATGGCCCCGTAGCGCTGGAGGCCGTAGGTCTCGGCTCTGGATGGCTTCGATAGGGGGGATGCCGTTGGCCACCGCCCGGCGCAAAATGTAATTGATATGGCCCTCCCGTTCGATGTCGCCTAGGTGCTTGTCGTCGGTGCAGAAGAGCATCCGGCGGGTGGGGAGATGGTTCTCGGCCACCTGGCGCATGAGCTCCTCTATGCCGCGGCAGGCGGAACCAAGGCGGATATGGATGCGCATGCCCTTACTCAGCTTCTCGTACAGCTCGTCATACTGAGAGCATTCGTGATCGGTCCGAGGCCCGGCGATGCAGTAGGCGTTCAGCTCGTCCCCGGAAAGCAGGGGCGCATGGCCGTCGATGGGCCGCCGCTCGAACAGCTTCAGCTTGTCCAGCATCTCGCCGTCGCCGTTGACGACCGCCACATAATCCATAACTTCGCCGAGGCCGATGACCCGCTTCTGGTGCATGAAGGGCTCCATGTCGCTGGCCACCAGCTTGGCGCCGCTGGTCTCGAAGCTGGTGCAGGGCACGCAGGAGGGGATCATAAGGAAGACGGAGAGAGGGGCCCATTCCGTCTGATCCAACATGTACTGGATGCCGTCCGTGCCGCAGACGTTAGCGATCTCATGGGGATCAGCGATGACGGTGGTGGTGCCCTGCTTCAGCACGCACTCGGCGAACCGCAGGGGATGGGCCATGGAGGATTCTATATGCACATGGCCGTCGATGAGGCCAGGGCAGAGGAAAGCGCCGTTAGCGTCGATCTCCTCCCGGCCGGAATAGGTACCGATGCCCAGGATGACGCCGTCGCGCATAGCTACGTCGCCCTTTTCGATGGTGCCGGTGAACACGTTGACGATGTTGGCGTTCTTGATGACCAGGGCGGCGTTGCGTGCGGTGGCGTTCAGGATTGCGTTGCGTAATCTGTTCTTGTCCATCTTTCTATCCTCCCATTTGGAAGTATAGCACAAAAGGCAAAAAGTTGGAAGACGGACAAATTATTTTTTTGAAAGATATACGCTTTTGTTCCCACCTATGGTATACTTTATATAACAATAGGAGGGCATGTGTATGCGCATACTGATCAAGAACGCTTTTCTGGTCCTGGAGGACAGGGTGGAGCTGGGGGATCTGCTGACCGACGGGCGAACCATCGCCCAGGTGGGCGGCGTTATCGACGGGCCCTGCGACAAGGTGATCGATGCGAAGGGCTGCTATGTGTTCCCCGGGTTCATCGACACCCATACCCACTTCGATCTGGAGGTGGGCAGCACCGTTACGGCGGACAACTTCGTGACCGGTACCAAGGCCGCCGTGGTGGGCGGCACCACCACGGTACTGGACTTTGCCACCCAGGAACGGGGCATGACGCTGATGGAAGCCTTCCACAAGTGGGAGAATAAGGCCAAAAACAGCAGCTGCAACTACGGCTTCCACATGGCTATGTCTGAGTGGAACGACGCGCGCATCGCCGAGATACCGCTGATGATCGAAAACGGTGTCACCTCCTTCAAGATGTACATGGTTTACGACAACATGCGATTGAGCGACGGCGTTATGTACGAAGCCATCAAGTATCTGGCGAAAGAGGATTGCATTATCGGCATCCATTGCGAGAACGACGATATCCTCAAGGCCCGGGTGAAGGAGCTAAAGGCGGCGGGGAAGACTGGCTCCCGGTATCACGCCGTGTCCCGGCCCAACATCGTGGAGGCGGACGGCGTCGGTCGGCTCATGGACGCTGCCTATCTCGCTGGCGGTCCCGCCTGGGTGGTCCATCTCTCTACCAAGGAGGGCCTGGCCATCGCCCGTCGGGCCCGGGAACGGGGCCAGGAGGTGTATTTGGAGAGCTGTCCCCAATACCTGGTGCTGGAGGAAAGCATGTACGACGCTCCCGACGGGGCTAAGTTCATCATGTCGCCGCCCCTCCGGTCGAAAGATGACCAGGAAGCCCTGCTCAAAGCCATGGCAGCCGGAGAGATCGACTGGATCGGCACGGACCACTGCTCCTTCACCATGGCCCAGAAGGCGGTAGGAAAGGACGACTTTTCCAAGACGCCTAACGGCGGTGCGGGCGTGCAGAACCGGGCCGAGATCGTCTATACCCGGGCGGTGAAGGGAGGATATCTCGACATAGTGGAAATGGGTCAGCTCCTGTCCACCCGGGCGGCTAAACTCTTCGGCTTGTACCCCCGCAAGGGCGCCCTGCAGGCGGGGAGCGACGCGGATATCGTCATCTTCGACCCCGATGCGCCTCACGCCATCCACGCCGCCACCAACCTGCATAACTGCGACAACTCCCCCTACGAGGGGTATGAAGCCGCAGGCAAGGCCCGGGACGTGCTCCTGAACGGCCAGCTGGTCGTAGAGAACGGTCAGCTCGTCGCACCCGGCAAGGGCGAATACGTCCATCGGGACCGGTGCGGTCGGTATCGGAAATGAAGCTGGCCTGTTTGCTGACGGCGGCCGGCTCCGGCAGCCGCTTCGGAGAGGATAAGCTACGGCTGCCCGTAGCGGGGCAGCCCATGGGCGTCCACGCATTGGACGTGCTGCAGGCGTCTCCCTTTGCCCTGCGGGTGCTGGTCACCAGTGCGGACAAGGAATATCTGATGGAAGCGGCCCGGGAGAGGGGCTTTGCCGTAGTCGTCAACGCTGCGCCGGAACAGGGCATGAGCTCCAGCGTACGGCTGGGTACGGCGCATATCTGCCAGACGGGCGCGTATGATGGGATACTGTACGCCGTGGCCGATCAGCCCAACCTGAAGGCTTCCACCGTGGAACAGTTGACGAAGGCCTTTGAAAGGGAGCCGGACTGCATCTGGGCTCCGGAAGCGGGAGGGAAGCGGGGGAACCCGGTGCTCTTTCCGGCTTCCCTGTTCGAGGAGCTATTGAATGTGACGGGGGACAGAGGCGGTCGCCAGGTGATCGCCGCCCATGAGGATTTGCTGCGGACGGTGGCCGTGCCGCCGGAGGAGCTGCGGGATATCGACACGAAGGAGGACATGCAATCATGCTGACCGCATTGAAAGGCAACATCCTGGAAGCATTGTCGCCTGACACGCTGGGCATCCATCCCAACAGCTATCTTGTTTTGGAAGACGGACGGGTGGCAGGGATCTATCCCGTCCTGCCGGACAACATCACGGAAGCACAGGTGGAGGATTTCGGGGATGCCCTGATCCTGCAAAGCTTCGCCGACATGCACCTGCACGGCCCCCAGTACGAGTTCATGGGCACCGGCATGGACCGTCCTCTGCTCCAATGGCTGGACACCTATGCGTTTCCCACGGAAGCCAGGTATGCGAACATCGACTATGCCCGGGAGAAGTATCGTATCTTGGCCCACGATCTGATCCAAAACGGCACCACCCGGGTCTGCATGTTTTCCTCCCTGCATACGGATGCCACGTTGATCCTTATGGAGGAGCTGGAAAAAGCGGGCGTCACCGGGTATGTGGGCAAGGTGAACATGGATCGGAACGCTCCGCCCTACCTGTGTGAGACCACGGAGGAAAGCGAAAGGGAGACCCTGCGCTGGTTGGAGAAATGCAAGCGCTTCACGCTGGTGAAGCCTATCCTGACTCCGCGGTTCGCGCCCTCCTGCTCGCCTGAGCTCCTGTCCTTCCTGGGCAAGCTGAAGGAAGAGCGGGATCTACCCGTCCAGTCCCACCTGTCGGAGAACACGGGGGAGATCGCCTTGGTGGCGCAGCTGTTCCCCGACTGCCGGCAGTATTGGGAGGTATACGACAAGTACGGCCTTTTCGACAGCAAAACGCTCATGGCCCACTGTGTCCACAGCGACAGGCGGGAGCGAGCCGCCATGCGGATGCGGGGCGTACACCCGGTCCACTGCGCCAGCTCCAACAACTCCCTCATGAGCGGCATCAGCCCCGTGGCGGACATGCTGCGGGAGGGGCAGGCCGTATGCCTGGGCTCCGACGTGTCCGGCGGCACCACCCTCTCCATGCTGCATACCATGGCCAACTCCATCAACGCTTCGAAGGACCGGGGCAGTATGAAGCAGGACGTGAGCCAGGCCATCTCCATCGAGCAGGCCTACTACATGGCCACCGGAGCCGGGCAGGCATTCCTGGGACATGGGATCGGATTTCAGGCAGGGGAGCCCCTCCACGCCATCGTGCTGGACGACACGGGGCTTCCGAAGCTCCCCAACATTACCCTGCGGGAGCGGCTTCTCCGGGCCGTGTACCGGCTGGACGATCGGCATATCCGGGCCGTCTACAGCGAAGGGGTCCGCCGTCTCTGAGTGCATCATCGTCAATAAAAGCGTCCATCCTATGAAAAAGGATGTGACGCTTTTTGTATCTCTATCAACCGTGCCTTCTGGCCATGGCTCTATACCATTGGGCCTTCGATGAAAGGAAAGGGGAGCAGTATGTTTTTCGGCTCCTGTTCCCTTTGGTTATCCTGTCTCTTTCGGAGCTAGAAGTGACTTTTCAGAACGTTCGGGTGTATCCGGCAGTCCTGTTGCTGCCTATGGGGTTTCTCTTTGATAGCCGCGGCTCTATGTGCTGGGAAGAAACGCTGACAGCTTCCCTTATCGGCGGCCTTCTCTGCTGGAAGGCGGCGGACCTCTGGCCCCTATTCCCTGGCATTTTACCCCTATGCGGGGTGCTTCTGCTCCTTCCGATCATGCTGCTGTGTCGCGAGAGAAAGAATGGATTGCTTTCGTGCGCCTTCGGGAGCTTGTTTTTTGAACTGTTTTTTTGTCTCAAGGAATACATGCTGTTCTCCTATTGCGTCCTGCGACTGGGCTCCCGAGACGCCTTAAGTTTGGGGACGGTAGCCCTGTGCCTGTACGTTCTGACGGAACGGATACGGTGTTTTGCCCGCGCCAGGAGAAAACACGCGATTTCCATATCAAATTGACAGAATCGAAAAAAAGTGCTTGCATTTTTGGCTCCGATGTGTATAATTAAATCCTGTCAAGGGGTTATAGCTCAGCTGGTTAGAGCGCCACGTTGACATCGTGGAGGTCATTGGTTCGATTCCAATTAA
>CACXNN010000097.1 GCA_902768995.1 uncultured Eubacteriales bacterium
GTACAACGGGTACCTGAAGCGGGGCGGGGAGAAGAACGGCAGCACCCGCTGGCTCTGGAAGTCGCCCACCACCAACTTCGGCCGCTGGATCTCCGACAATCGGGAGGCGTCCATCCTGATCCAGCATACGGAGCTCCCCGACGGGGATATCCTTTCCTGCAACGCGCCGGTCCTCGGCCGGGTCACCTGGGCCACCAGCGACGACGACACCAAGATGATCCCGGGCCGCACGGAGTTCCAGACCGTGCCGCTCCCCGCCACGCCCAAGCAGCTTCTTCGCTGGCTCAACGGGGAATCCCTCAGAAGCATTTCGGAATAGAGGTTTTTATTGAAAACTTTCGTGCCTTTTCTTGGTAAGAAAAGGCACCCTAAAAGAACACAAATGGGAAGTAAAGCATGTGCCGTACTTCCCATTATTCTTCTTCTGCTTTTCTTTTTCCGCCGCTTTTTCTTTTCACTGAAAAGAAAAAGCGGCAAAGAATAATCCTCAACTGTTCATCTGCGCTTCCACCAGCCGGGTGGCGCCGTAGCGCTCGCGGAGGAGGGGCTTTTCGATTTTGCCGGTGGGGTTCCGGGGCACCTTGGCGAAGATCAGCTTCCGGGGCCGCTTGTAGCGAGGCAGAGCCCGGCAGAAGTCGTTGACCTCGGTTTCGGAGAGGGCTTCGCCCTCCTTCACCTCGATGATGGCCGCCGCGATCTCGCCCAGCCGCTCGTCGGGCAGGTTCGATCCACCAGGTACACGAACCCGTCCGCGTCCATCTTGGCCATGTCCCCGGTCCGGAGCCACTCGCCCATAAAGGATTCCTCGGTGGCCTTGGGGTTCCGGTAGTAGCACTTCATGACCCCGGGGCCCTTCACCAGAAGCTCGCCCACCTCGTCGGGAGCCGTGTCCTCGTTCTTGTCGTTGACCACACGGATCTGCCAGCCGTAGCCGGCCTTGCCGATGGCCCCCAGCTTGTGGAGGTTCTCCATCCCCAGGTGCACGCAGCCCGGGCCGATGGACTCGGAAAGGCCATAGTTCACGTCGTACTGGTGCTTGGGGAACACCTTCAGCCACCGCCGCACCAGGGAAGGGGGCACGGGCTGGGCGCCGATGTGCATGAGCCGCCACTGGCTCAGCTCGTAATCGCTGAGCTTCAGCGCGCCGGAATCGAGGGCGTCCAAAATATCCTGGACCCAGGGCACCAGCAGCCACACGATGGTGCACTTCTCCTCGCTGACGGTCTGGAGCACCCAGTCGGGCCGCACGCCCCTCAACAGCACCGCCCGGCTGCCGGAGAGAAGGCTCCCGAACCAGTGCATCTTGGCGCCGGTATGGTAGAGGGGCGGGATGCAGAGGAACACGTCGGAGTGGGTCTGCTGATGGTGCTTCTGCTCGCAGACGGCGGCGTGCATCAGCGCCTTATGGGCGTGCAAAATGGCCTTGGGGAAGCCCGTGGTGCCGGAGGAGAAGTAGATGGCCGCGTCGTCGTCCTCCGTGAGCTCCACAGCGGGGGCACGGCTGGAGCAGAACTCCACCAGCCTGTCGTAGCTGTCGGCGAAGGCGGGCACGTCCTCGCCCACGTAGAAGAGGGTCTTCACCCGGGGGAGCCGGGGGAGGGCGGAGGCCACCCGCTCCGTGAACTCCGGCCCGAACACCAGCACGGAAACCTCGGCGAGGTCCGCGCAGTAGGCGATCTCCTCGTCGGTGTACCGGTAGTTCATGGGCACGGCCAGGGCCCCGGTCTTCAAAATGCCGAAGTAGATGGGCAGCCATTCGAGGCCGTTCATGAGGAGGATCCCCACCTTGTCCCCCTTCTTCACGTTCCGGGTGAGGAGGAGGTTGGCAAACCGGTTCGCCTTGGTGTCGAACTCCCGCCAGGTCATGTCCCGGCGATAGCGGCCCTCAGGGCCGGGCTCGATCAAGGTATACTCCCGCCAGGTCATCTCCGCGGCGGGGCGGGCGGCGGGGTTGATTTCCACCAAAGCCACCTCGTGGGGGAAGAATTTGGCGTTCTTTTCCAGTGCTTCCGTAATCAGTTCCATGGTTTTTCCTTTTTCGTGAAATTTAATATATAGTATCACCCTTTCCCCACAAACACAAGAGGGAAGTTTTCTTCCGATAAACAGAAAAGAATTATTGAAAATCAATAAAAAAGAATTGACAAACGATGAAACCTGTGGTATGGTAGGGTCAACGAAAGACAAAGGAGCGATCCAAACATGCCCAAGATCAGCAAAAACGCCTCCGTGACCCTGTCCCTGATCTGCTGCGGGATCGGGTTTTTGGGGTTGATCTTCCTGGCCGTGTACTTCCCCTTCATGACCCCCAGGACCGAGAATCGGGCTGTCCTTGCCGCGGTTCTGGCGCTGGACTACCTGCTGCTGGTCCCTGTGGCCGTGGCCAACGGCTTCCTGGTGAAGCTCCTGCTGCTGGTGAGGCGGCGGCAGGTGTTCACGGACGGGGCGGTGTCCTGCCTTCGCACCATCAGCTGGTGCTGCTTCATCGAAGCGGGGCTGTTCGTGGTGATCGGCGTCCTGTTCTTCGGGATCGACCTTATCCTGGCATTCGTGGCGGGCTTCCTGGGCCTGGTGCTGCGGGTGGTCAAGAACGTGATCGAGGAAGCCGTGGCCCTGAAGGCCGAGAACGACTTCACCATCTGAAGGGATCGAAGTGAACCTGGACGTGATGATGGCTAAGCGCCGCATGAGCCTCAACGAGCTCTCCGAACGGGTGGGCATCACCATCGCCAACCTGTCCATCCTGAAGAACAATAAGGCCAAGGCCGTCCGCTTCTCCACCCTGGACGCCATCTGTCGGGAGCTCCACTGCACCCCCGGCGACATTCTCGAATACAGAGAGGAAACCTGACATGGAAGAATTGAATACGAACCTGACGGTGCAGCAAACGGCTGCGCCTGAGTCCCCTCTACCTCAAAAGCCCCCCGTGCCCCTTCGGGACCGGGTGCTGGCCTTCGCGCTGCTGGCCCTGGGCTACCTGGTTTGCCGGTTCCAGATCCATGACTGGCCCCTGCTGGGCCTTGTCTACGGTCTGATCTTCTACGGCCTGACGGCGTGGCATTTTCGAGGCCGGGCGGGCAGGCGGGCCTGGGGCGTCTGGGCGGTGGGGCTCCTGTTCCTCCTCGCCCACCTCTTGACCGACAACGGCCCGGTCCGCTTCTTCGCCCGGTGGCTCGCCCTGCTCCTGTGGGGCTACGGGGTCTACTGTGCCGGGGGCAACTCCGCGGAGGATCGGCTGGGGGACATGTTCGCAGCGGAGTTCTTCAAGGCCAACGTCCTCATGCCCTTCTCGAAGCTGGGCGCTTTCTTCACCGCCGCCTTCTCGGGCGGCAGGCGGAGCTGGCTCAAGACAGCCCTGCTGCTCCTGCTGGGCCTGGGCCTCGCCTTGGTCCCGGTGCTGCTGGTGGTGAACCTGCTGCAGTACGACGCGGCCTTCTCCAAGCTCCTCGAAGACATCTTCTCCGAAAACCTGCCCCAAGCCGTCTTCGACCGCCTGCTGTACCTCCTGCTGGCCGTGGCCATGGCCGCCTTCCTCATGAGCTGCCTCTGCGGCAGCCGGGAGCACCGCATGGGCCGGGTGCTGGACCGGGAGAGCGTAGCCGCCTTCCGCATCCGCCGCCGGTTCCTGCCCCTCATCGTCAGCACCGCCATGCTCCTGCCCCTACTGCTCCTGTACGGCCTGTTCTTCTTCAGCCAGTGGCCCCTGTACACCTCGGCCTTCACCGGCGCGCTGCCTCGGGGCTACACCTACGCCGACTATGCCCGGGAGGGCTTCTTCCAGCTCTGCGCCGTTTGCGCCATCAACGGTCTTTTATACCTGTTCGTCAGCCTGTTCACCAAGAAGGGGCAGGGGGAGGGCGTCCGCAAGGCCCTGCTGACGGTGCTGTGCCTCTGCAGCCTCGTTCTGGCGGCCACGGCCTTTTCAAAGATGGTCCTGTACGTCCGGACCTACGGCCTGACCCCCAAGATTGGAAGAAGCTGAACGTCACCCGGGCCCTGTGCGGCCTGTTCGCGGGCATGTTCGGCCTGCTGTGCCTGGTGGATACCAACGCCCTCATCGCGGACTACAACGTCCGGGCCTACGAGGAAGGCCGTCTCGAAATGGTGGATACCGGCGTCTTTTGGGACATGGGGGACTCCGCCGCCCCCGCCGCCGCCCGGCTGGTGAACGACCTGGAATATGGGACCGAGGCGAAGCGCTTTTTGAGCAATCATGGGAAAAGGACGGTCTTCGAGGCTCTCTGTCACGGGGTCCCCGGCCTGCGTGCCCGGGCCTTCTGCGCCCCCTACTGGCGGGAGAGGGTGATCGTCCGGGTCCGCATCGACACGGAGAACGGCTTCGAAGCCCTGGGCTGCCGGTATGGGGAAAAGGGCTACGAACACAGCGCGGGCACGTCCGTGAATGCGGACGGCAGCCCCTACGCCCGAGGCCAGAAAACTTTCTTCGAATTGGAGCCTGTGGAATGGGACGGCTGGGCCCCCATTGAGGACAGGGAGGCCCTGCGCTTTCAGCTAGCCGTCACAGACGAGGTGAACGAGGATCGCATGACCAATTGGCTCTCCTGCTGCTACGGTGACACCGTCGAGATCGTCCTCACCGGCAGCGCCGAGCAGGGCTATACCATCGCCCGGGCGGATTAACCCAAACACCCCTCCAGCCCCTCCCGGTCCAGGAGCCGGAAGGAGCCCCGATAGACGGCCAACAGGCCGTCTTTTTCCATGCGGGAGAGCTCCCGGGAGAGGGCGCTGCGGTTCACGCCCAGCAGGGACGCCATGGCCTCCCGGGTCATGGGGAGGGTGAAGGTGGGGCCGCCCTGGTCCCGGGCCGCGTCCAGTAAGAACAGGGCGATCCGGCCACGCAATGAGCGCTCCGAAAGGTAGCGGACCTTCCGGTTCAATGCCCAGTGGCGGCTGGAGAGCTCGTGGAGCAGGTTGATCCGAAGCCGGTTGCCGAAGTCGCCAGCGGCCTCCATGATGCTCTCGAAGGGCACGAACAGGACCCGGGCGTCCTCCAAGGCCTCCACGGTCACGGGGCTCTTGCCGTTGTCCGTGGCCATGAGCATGTCCCCGAACATGCTGCCTGGGCTCAGCACGCTCTGCAGGTTTTCCTCCCCCTGCCGGTTCAGCCGGTAGGCCTTGATCTGGCCGGAGAGGAGGACCCCCGCGGCGGTGACCCGATCCCCCTGGGAGAGCAAAATGGCTCCCCGGGGGAAACTGTCCAGCCTGCACCGGGCGCTTTTCAAAAAACCGGCCACCTCAGCTGGGTCCAATCCGGCGAACAGCGACGCCGACAACAGGGCGGGGGAGAGGGTGATGGTGTCCATAGGCGGCTCCTTTTTGTTGCTCTGGCAACAGTATACACGCTCCCTTTTGTTGCTCTGGCAACAGTATACACGCTCCCGGACCTTCTTGCAATCCCCGGCGGATATTGCTATAATGGGGTATACTAAGGGAACATGTGCGGGAAAGGAACGACATGGAGCAGGAACAGGGCAAACAGCATAGCCGGTTCAGCCTGGATATGGATCTGGACTACCGCCACGTGGACGTGGTGGACGGCATCCGCGGCCTCACCGTGCTCATGGTGCTGTGGTTCCACTTCTGGCAGCAGACCTGGTTCATGCCCAGCTATCCCACGCCCTGGCTGAGCTTTTTGGGCATCACCAACCTGACCCCCAGCCACATCCGGTGGGTGGGCTACATCTTCGTGGACATGATGGTGCTCCTGTCCGCTTTCTGCTTGACGCTGCCCGTTGCCCGGTCCATGCTGCTAGGCGAAGGGGTGGACGACGCCTGCACCTTCTACAAGAAGCGCTTTGCCCGCATCTACCCCAGCTACCTCTTGGCGGTGCTGGTGTCCTTCGGCTTCCAGGTCTATTGGAACCACTACCCTTCGGTCTCCTACGCCGTGCGGGACCTTATCTCTCACCTGACCTTCACCCACATGTTCCGGGCGGACACCTACGTCTACGCCCCCATCAACGGGGTGCTGTGGACCGTAGGCTTGGAGGTGCAGTTCTACGTGCTGTTCCCCCTGCTCACGAAGCTGTTCCGCAAGAGCCCCCTGCTTTTCTGGGGGACGCTGACGGGCTTCGGGGCCCTGTTCATCTACCAGTACGCCCTGAAGCAGGAGCCCATCAACATGCAGGTGAACCAGCTGCCCACCTTCCTGCCCGTGTTCGCCAACGGCATGCTGGCCGCGTACCTGTTCACCTGGTACTGCGTGAAGGTGCCCTATAAGCGGCTGTGGGGGGTGCTCTTCACGGCCCTCGCCATCGTGGGGGCGGTGCTGATCCGCAACGAGATCGTCTCCGCCCAGATGTACCCCAAGGACAAGCAGATATGGCAGCTGGAGAACCGGATCGGCCTGTCGCTGTGCTTCACCCTGTTCCTCGTTAGCGCCGCCCTGTCCCTAAAGCCCCTCCGCTGGCTGTTCTCGAACCCGGTGGCCCGGTTCCTGGGGGCCATCTCCTACAACCTGTATCTCTACCACCAGCGGCTGATCGTGCTCTTGCGCATGAGCCTGGGCTTTCAAAGCGGGGCGGACGTGGCCGCGGCGGGGACCAAGATGCAGATTTTCCTGACGGCGGAGGCCCTGGGCCTGTCCCTCCTCTTGGCGGCGGTGCTCACGTACCTCTGGGAGAAGCCCATCCGCAGGTGGATCCTGACCTGGGGGCAGAAGAAGGAGAAACCGACTCCGGCGCAAGCCGATACCATATCAGAATCCACAGAAAGGAAATGAACCCATGCACTATCGTTACAAAACCAAGAACGTCTGTTCCAGCGAGATCAACTTCGACCTGGAGGAGGGCAAGCTCCACAATGTGGTCTTCACCGGCGGCTGCAACGGCAACTTGAAGGCCATCGGCAAGCTGGTGGAGGGCATGGACGCGGACCAGGTCATCGCCCTGCTCAAGGGCAACACCTGCGGCCCCAACTTCACCTCCTGCGCCGACCAGCTGACGAAGGCTGTCGAGGCGGCGAAGGCTGAAATCGCCTGAGTTCATAGATATTTTGCAGGAATTTGACAGGATTTGGCTTGTGGGGGCCGTTCTGCCGTGGTACAATACCCACGATTTTTACCAAAGGACAGTCAAACGGTGAACCTGAAACGCTGGAGCGCCGTCCTGCTGGCTCTGCTGTGCCTCCTTATGGGGGCCTGCGGGCCCAAGGAAACGGCCCAGGCCATACAATCGGAAAGCATCCCCACGGCGGAGCCCACCCAGGCCCCGCTGACAGCCGCGCCTACGGCGGAGCCCCAGCGGCAGACCCTGGTGGTGGCGGCCAACACCCCCGAGCCTACGCAGACGCCCCAGCCCAGCCCCACGCCCACGGCCACGCCCCTGCCCACGCCTACGCCCACGGTGTCGCCCATCCCCTTCTCCTACTATGCGCCAACGGTGAACATGACCTTCGAGGAGCTGGTGGGGGGCCTGGAGGACAGCTATTACGAAACGGAGGGCATCGATCCCATCATGCCCAAGGGCTATCCGGCCCCGGACACCTATAAGCTGATCGTGGACGTGACCTGGCAGGTGGTCATGGCCTTCAAGAAGGACGCCAAGGGCGAGTACACCGTGCCCGTCCGGTACATGCTCTGTTCCACCGGCAGCGCCAAGAACGGGCTGACCAAGATCGGCACCTTCCCCCTGAAGGAGTGCCGCCTCCGCTTCGGCACCTTCGCCAGCGGCGACTTCTCCGCCCAGTATTGGACGCTGATCGTGTCCAGGACCTACTTCCATTCCGTGGTGTACCATCGGGGTGCCCGGAACGGCCAGAAGGACCTGAACAGCGTGTACATAGACAAGTACCTGAAGCTGGGCTCCCAGGACAGCCACGGCTGCATCCGCCTGCCCGTGCCCGACGCCCGCTGGATCTTCTACAACTGCGCCTACGGCACACAAGTGGAGATCCGGAATGGCAGCAAGAACGATCTGGAGACCAAAGCCATCCGGGAGCAGCTGAAGCTGGCCGAACCGCCCAAGGTGGTGACCGGCCTTGCGCCGGGATCAGCGCCCTACACGGACAACTGGACCATCGAGGATGTACCCTTGGAGGTGGAGTTCGTCAACGCCACCCCGCCCCCCGCTCCTAAAAAATAACACAAAAAAAGACCGGTCCACCGGTCTTTTCTCATACATATTCCACTTCTATCCCCTTCTCCTTGGCGAAGGATACTGTCTGGGCGGTGCCGCTGGGGGCGCGCCTGAGGTACGCGATGCACAGGTCAGCGTCCTCCACCAGCTGCCGGTTCCGAAGGGCCATGCACCCGGAGAAGTAGTGGTTGGAGAGGTATAGCACCTCCTCGGCGGCCTTCTTCTGCCGCAAAAGCTCCGCCCTGTCCTGGGCGGTGAACGCTTCCCCAAAGCCCGTGTAGGGGAGCAGCAGCACCAGCTGGATATCGAGATGCCGTTCGTTCTCCAGCAGCACCAGCTTCCCCGCCAGCAGGTCGAACCCCTCCGCGCCGCCGCAGTAGAACCGGCGGGCGCCTCGATCGAAGGCGCGGCGGATGGCCGCCTCCGTATGGGCCACCAGCTGTCGATAGGCGGCGGATCGGACGGGCGGCAGCTCCCGATGGCCCGTGAAGCAGACGGACCGAAGGGATGTGCAGTTGGACGGCATGTCTTCCATATCAGGAAAACTATACCACAATTTGTTCGTCCTGTCCCCGTAAACTCGTTTTTATTTTATCTTTTTTGTTAACCTTTTGTTTTTCGACAGACAGAGCCCCCACAAGATGATACAATGGCACCATCCCAAATGGAAAAGGAACGACCATGAAACAGATCAAAAAGAGAAGAAGGATCCTTCGCATCGGCAATCCCATCGGGTTCAGCCTGTTCTGCCTGGTGTGCCTGGCGCTGCTGGCGGGGTTGTATCTGGGCATCTCCTGGGCCATCAAGAACGGCCCCGGCGTGGTGAAGGCCATGCGCACCACCGTCCAGGAGGAGGTCATGACCACGCCCACCGTGGAGCCCTCCCGGGAGCCCAAGGACGAGCTTCTGCCCACGCCCACGCCCACGCCGGAGGTGAAGGAGACCCCCGCTCTGGGCACGCCTGTGGCGTCTACGCCCACCCCGGAGCCCACGGTCTACGTGACCGCCGATCCATCCCAGGATATCAGCTCCCCTCTCTACGGCCAGATCATCGGCATCGATCCCTGCCGTGACAACACCAAGCGGCCTGAAGAAGCGGAAAACAACCTGATCCTGGCGAACCATCTCAAGCGGTACCTGGAGAACCAGGGCGCCAAGGTGGTCCTGGGCCGGACCGAGGAGGACAAGGGCAAGGTGGAGGACAGCGCCCGGGCCAAGATCTTCCGGGAGGCTGAGTGCACCTATGTGGTCCGCCTCAAGTGCAACTATATCAACGCCAAGACCTCCGCCTGCTATGTGAAGGCCACCAAGAAGAACAAGGACTTCGGCCAGAAGATGATCGACGCCTACGTGTTGACCACCGGCATGAAGAAGCAGAGCAACAAGAAGAACGGCGTCCAGGTGGAGGATGATCCTGTGGCCAGCAAGTGCGGCTGCCCCTGCGTGGCATACCTGCTGGGCAACTGGGAGAACGAGCAGGATTACGCCAACCTCCACGACGAGGTGTTCATCGACCGCATGTGCGAGGGCATCTTCATCGGCCTGATGTCCGAGATCAACGGCGAGCCCGTGCCGACCCCCACGCCCGCACCCATCGTACCGGAGGAGGGCACCACGGGACAGTGATCCCTTTCAAACAAAAAAGCCTCGATATCGAGGCTTTTTTTGTTTCTTCTCATAGGCGCTCCAGCCTGGGCAGCAGCCTTTCGTACAGCACATCCCGGTTCTCCGGCGTGATATAGAACACCTCTGCCCGTGGTTGGGATCGGACCGCGTTCAGAAAAGGCACGTCCCTGCGGCTCTTCACGGCGGCGATCACGGGCACGTCCCCCGAGAGGGCCTCCAGCACCGCGGCGGTGAAGGCCTCCGCTTTGGCCTCGAAGAACCCCAGCTCGTCCATGACGAGGACGCCGCCGGGCCGGGCCGCCCGGACGTACCGGACGCCCAGGCCGTCGAAGACTTCCAGGTTGGGCCGGTGGGTCCGGCTGTCGCAAACGCCGATGCAGTTCTCCGCCGTGTAGACCCGTTCCGCCGTGGGCTGTCCCGCCGGGTGGATGTAGATGGGGTGGAATCCGTCCGGGCCCGCCGGGCGCATCTTGGTGACGAAGCCATACCGGGGCC
>CACXNN010000098.1 GCA_902768995.1 uncultured Eubacteriales bacterium
TGTTATTCAGGTCGTACCGGTACGTCAGGGTCACGTTCTCGTTGACCTGCCGCACCAGGTTCCCGACCGCATCATATCCATATTCCGTTGTCAAGGTGCCGTCGCTGGAACTATCGTTTTTCTAATCTGTATTGTAATCTGTCTCAACTACAAACCAATAGTCATTTTTGTAATATTCTTTTGACTCTGTTCCGATATAAGCAATAGCATAGCTATTGCCAAATTCTATCATTTCTTCTGACGACCATGACAGAAAATAAAAAGTTGATCCCCTTGCATCGTGTATTGCTTTTCCGATGCGACTTGCATTTGGGAAGAAAATATAGTTGTCATCTACTCCTTTCCCCTTAACAATTACCGCGAAAGGCGAATGGACAGTGTCCCTTAATACTGTACGGTAGTGAATCGGCACCAATCCGTTCTCCGTATCTTTGAGAATTTGAAACCCGACTTCGCTGGGTGATTTATCGTATAGTACAAATATGGAACTTTCTCCGTATACTATTTGATAGTTCTCATAACCTTCAGTCTGGCAAAATTCTTCAGGTGAACTATAGACCACCGTATTCTTACACAGAAAAAGACACAAAGGAACAATGCAATAAATGATTATCGCGAATATAATAAGATAATGACGGTATTTTTTCATCTTCGCCCTTCTCCTGGTTTTGCTAAGTCACATTAATGCACAAATATAGGTACCCCGCGAGATAGGACAACTCCTGCGCCAGCCGGAGAGCCATCCCGAAGAACTGCATCACGTCCGCAGGGATGGTGGCTGCCATGGCCCATCCGCCGGGGATCCCGGCGACGAAGGATGCCGCAGAGGATTCACTCGTCCGTTTTAGTATTTGCTTTTTCGCTAACACTTGTAACTCATCACGAGAAATCCCTGCCGCAATCGGTCCCTGTTCGATGATCTCCTGGATTTTGTCCGGAGTTGAGGAAAAGCTTTCCGCAAGAAATTTGCTTCGATTGACTTTGACGCCAGGAAGCTGGACCGAGGTGGTGATGACATTTTCAAGTGCGAACTCTTTTACGATCTGTTTTTCCATTTGTTGTATCACCGTCCTTTCACAACGGGACATGAATTCTACGCGAACACAATATGCCTTGTATTATATGTATTATACAATGTTAGCTTTCGTTTTGCAAACGAGATTCACTATAATCAACATAGCTTTCTTTTGCAACCTATAAACTGATAAAGTTCTATGTTTCAAAGAGACTTTTCCTTTTTCCCTCGGCCTTGCTTTTTCGGCGGGGCCTGGGTAGAATAAGGGGACGATACGGAAGGGAGGACCCCATGGACATCACCTTTGAGACGGAGGTGGGGCGGTTCAACTACCGGGTGTGCGCCGTTCTGCTGGACCGGGGGCGGATCCTCGCCATGCACGACGAGCGCAGCCCCTACTTCTACCTGCCCGGAGGCCGGGTCAGGATGGGCGAGCGGGCGGAGGACGCCGTCCTGCGGGAGGTCCGGGAGGAGCTGGGGATCGAAGCGAGGATCCTCCGGCCCCTGTGGCTCAGCCAATCCTTCTTCAACGAGGACGTAGTGCGGGTGGACTACCACGAGCTGTGCCTCTATTTCCTGCTGGATGCGGCGGGCACGGATCTGCTGTCCCGGGGCGACCGGTTCCGGGGCCCGGAGCTTCGCCACGTCCACGACTTCGAATGGCTGCCCTTCGAGCGATTGAAGGATGAGTATTTCTATCCCCTCTTTTTGAAGACGGAGATCTTTCACCTGCCGGAGCAGCTGACGTTGCGGACGGACCGGGAGTGAGGCGCCTATGGAGATCATTCGCCTGGAAGACGAAAACAGCCCCTATTTTGAATCAATCTACGACTGGAACTACGCCTGGTGGGGCGTCCGGGACGGGATCAGCCCCGCGGAGGTCCGCTGCACCCTGGCGCACTCCCTGAACCGGGGCGATCGGCTGCCCCAGACCTTCGTGGCCGTGGAGGACGGGCAGGCCCTGGGCATGTATCAGCTGTCCATGATCGACGATCTCTACTGCCGCCCCGATCTCTACCCGTGGCTTATCGACGTGTACGTGGCCGAGCCCTTCCGGGGCCGGGGCGTGGGCCGGGCGCTGCTTGCGACCGTGCCGGAGAACGCCCGAAATGCGGGCTTGACCGAGCTGTACCTCTACACCACCCATGCGGGCCTCTACGAAAAGTTCGGCTGGACCTACGTGGGCGAGGTGGACACCTTCCGGGCGGACAGCCCCCGGGAAAGGCTGTACCGTTTGGCGCTGCAGCACCCGGGCGGACACCCCCTGCAAGGGTTGTAAAAGCTTCCTGTAAGACAAAAAAAGCGCGGTGTAGCCGCGCGCACTCGATTTTTGAAAGAAAAACGAAAGGCTGAAATGCGTCAAATCCAGCGACATGCGCGGTGGATTTGACACCGTGCAGCTCTTGCCGCCCGGTGACCCGTCAGGGCCATAGGCAAGAGCTGGGAGCGGAGCGAAGGCGAAGCCCAGTCTGTTGAAACCAAAGGTTTCGACAGACTGAATCAGTTGTTGGCCGTGAAGCCCCGGCCCACCACTTCCTTGGTGTCGATGACGGAGATGATTCATGGGCGAAGGAGTCCCACTTGTCGGAGATGATGAACAGGGTCTTGTTCCGATTGAGGCCCAGGAGGGCGTTGTTGAAGCTGACGGAGCAGACGAACAGGGCGATGATGGACAGGGCCGCCACCTCCATCCCCTTCACGAAGGCCAGGGCCGCCACGATGATCATGTTGAAAGCCATGGAGATGGTGCCCATGGGGAAGGACACCTTGCGGCTCAGCACCAGGGAAACGATGTCGAAGCCGCCGGTGGACGCCCCGTTGCGGATGACGATGGACCCCAGGGCCCCGTTGAGGACCGCGCCGAAGATGACGCTGATGAGGGGCATGACGGGGTTCGTCATATCGAAGATCTGCGGCTGGGGCAGGTTCTCGAAGACCGCGTAGATCAGCGAGAAGTACGCCGTGCAGATGGCGGTGTAGACGACGAACTTCAAATGCAGCTCCCGATAGGCCACGACCAGCAGCGGCAGATTCAGCACCACCATGGGGATCCAGCTCTGGATGCCGCCGCCCGTGGCGTAGTTGAGGAGCATGGAGATACCGGTGACGCCGCCGGAGACGATGCCCGCGGGCCGGTAGAACCAAAGGAGGGTCAGGGCCTGCAGGGTGATGGCGACGAGCGCCAGAAAGACGTGGCGGCTTTCCCGCCGCAAGAACAGCTTTTTCTTTGCCTGGCCGATCTTCACCGGCCGGTTTTTCTTCTTGAACATACTCATGGTAGCAGTATACCTGTTTTCGGCGAAAAGTCAACTTTCTTTCTCGGCGGGGTTGTGGTATACTGGGGAAAACCGATTTGGGAGACACGCCATGACCGAACGATTGTATCTCATCGACAGCCATCTCTTCGAAAACCAGTGTACCGTCCTTTCCTGCGAGCCCGCCAAGGAGGGGTTCGACGTGATGGTGGACAGCACCGTCTTCTTCCCCAACAAGGGGGGCCAGCCCTGCGACACGGGCATCCTGGGCGGCGTGAAGGTCGTCGACGTGCGGGAAAGCGGGGACGAGCTGATCCTCCGTACGGAGGGGCCTTTGCCCGTGGGCGAGACCGTCACGGGGCATATCGACGAGAAAAGGCGCCTCGATATCATGGAGCAGCACACCGGCGAGCACGTGTTGAGCTGGTGCGCCTACAAACTTTTCGACGCGGTGAACGTGGGCTTCCACTGCGCCCTCACCTACGCCACGCTGGACCTGGACAAGCCCCTGACCTCCGAGCAGGTCACGGAGATGGAGGACATGGCCAACGGCCTGGTCCGCAAAAACCTGCCCGTCACCGCAACCATCTACGACAGCGAGGAGGACTTAGCCGGCGTGCCCCTGCGCAAGCACGCCGAGGGGCTCATCGCCCCCATCCGGGTGGTGAGCATAGAGGACGCGGATTCCTGCACCTGCTGCGCCCCCCACGTCCATTCCACCGGCGAGATCGGCGCCATCAAGATCGTCTCCGCCGTGGCCTACAAGGGCGGCATGCGCATGACCTTCCTCTGCGGCGGCCGGGCCATGAAGCAGTTCCAGAAGCTCCAGACCGCCGTGGACGCCATCGCCCGCAAGTTCTCCACCGCCGGGGACGAGGTCCTTTCCGCCGTGGAGAAGCAGGAAGCGGAGTTGAAGGCCGTGAAGAAGGAGAAGGCGGATCTGACCGCCCGTTTGGAGGGATATCTGACCGCGGAGCTGAAGGCCCAGGCGGAGGACGTAAAGGGGAAGAAGCTCCTGGTCAAGCTCACGGACACGGACCCCAAGCGGCTCCGGCCCCTGGCCCTCGCCACCCTGCCCGAGAAGGGCTTGACCCTGCTGCTCACGGAAAGGAACGGGCAGCTCTCCTACGTGCTGTGCGCCAACGGGCTGAAGCTGGACATGGGCGAGCTGATCCCCGCGGTGAACCTGGCCTTAGGCGGCCGGGGCGGCGGCCGGGGGACCCTGGCCCAGGGCAGCGCCCCCACCCCCTCGGGCCTCCCTGAGACGGTGGAACAGCTGCGGACCTACCTGAAGCAGCGATTGGCCAACTGAAAAAGCACATGCAAAAAGGATCGTGGCGACCACGATCCTTTTTCTATCGCTCGATCTATTGCTCCGGCGCGGCCTGCTCCGGCGCGGCCTGCTCCTGGCGCTGGCGCTCGGCCTCCTCTTCGTCGGCCAGGACCTTGTCCCGGTACCGGATGAGGCGCACGTCCAGCAACCACTCGATGAGCAGGAGCACGATCATCAGCGGCGTCCACCGGTCGATGAGCACCATGGGCAGGCGCATATCCTCGGTAAGGATGAAGGCGATCAGGGCCAGCAGGGCGACGATCAACTCCAGCACCAGGCCGATCCGGAACCGACGCTGGAACCGCTTCACCCGATAGAACAGGGTCTCTACGGCGTCGTCATACTCGGCCTCGGTGGCGTCGCCCACGGCCGCCTCCAGGCCCGATTCGGCCAGCTTCTGCCGGGCCTCCTGGACCAGCTCCTCCAGCCGGGTCCTGTCGGGAATCTCCGCTTCGTCGATCTTAGCTATGGTCCGAAGCTGCCGCTTGTTCTCGTTGATCTTCCGCATCTTCCGCGGCCGATCGAACTTGGCGCACAGATGCAGCAGCGGGATGAACAGATAGATGGTGATGATGAGACAGATCAGATTCACCAGCGCCCACACGGCCCGGCCGGTGCCCCGGGGATGGAAGAAGCTGAACAGGCTGGACAGGAATGGCTCCTGTTCCGTTTCCTTGGTTGGTACCCATTCGTCGGGCTTGGGTGTGGCGTTGGGATCGGGCGTAGGCGTGGGCTCGGTGGTCGCCGGGATATCCTCGATGGCGTGGGGCCTGGCCACGTAGTACACCAGCAGCCGCCCGTTGGTGTTGGCGGAGGCGCAGGTGGACAGGGCCACGATCTTGGTGACGCCCTCCAGGGGCACCTCGTCGAAGATGATCGCCTCCGTGTCCCGGCTCCAGTCGGGACCCGCCTCGTCCGCCCCGGTCACGTTCCCCCGCAGAAAGGCCAGCACGTCATCCATCCGATTGCCCACGGAATAGATCCGGTTTTGGTAGGCGTCCGTCTCCACCACCGCGAAGGCGTACAGGTCGTAGACGCCGGACGGGGCCACCAGGATGCCCTCCCGGTGGCTCTCGAAGTAGCTCTCCTCCCGGTACAGGTCCAGGCCGCCGAACATGGCCTTGTTGTCCATATGGTGGCCGTAGATCAGGTTATAATTGTCGGACAGGTCGGGGCTGTTCCCGGCGGCCAGGTAGATGGCGCCGGTCAGGGACGACTCCTTGTAGATGTCGTGATAGGCGTAATAGAGGTCGTCCGAGCCCTGCATGACCGGGTAGTCGATGTTGGTGTCGTAGACCGTGAGCCAAGCCCGATAGTCCGGATTGATCTCAGCCAGAAGGCTCTGGACGTCCTCGGGCTGCTCCTGGTCCTGATTGGACACGATGGAAGGCTTGTACTGCAGCAGGTCCCAGCCGGACTTGGCCCGTTCCTGGGTGGCGAAGCTGTCGTACAGCACGTAGCCGGAATAGAGGATCAGCGCCGCCGCCAGGAGCCCGGAGAGCAGGGACAGCAGGGACATGCCCGCGCCGACCGTAGCGGCAAGGACCGTCTCGACCACGGTCTTGCCGGCTGCTTTTCTGGGCTTTGGCGAATGGAAATCATCGGGACGCTTTTCCATGTCCAGGTCTCTCCTTTCTTGCGTGATCCGGCCGCAGGCGGGTTACAGGTTGTTCCGCCGGGCGATGGTGATGACGGTGCCCAGTATTTCGTCCGCCTCCACGGGGCCGAAGTACCGGCTGTCCACGCCGTCGCCGCGGCTGTCCGCCAGCACGAAGCACTGGCCCTGGCCCAGGGTCAGCGGATAGTCGGAAAATTGCTCGTATCGGGGCGTGCTGTAGTAGATATCGGGCTCGATCAGGCTGTTGCCGTTGACCATCACATGGCCGTCCTCGGTGATCTCCACCGTGTCCCCGGCCACGGCCACCACCCGCAGCACCATGACCTTGGGCTCAGCGGACCCGTCCAGGGCCTTCTCGATGACGATCACGTCCTGATAGCGCACGTCCTTGTCCAGCCGGTAGAACAGCACCATGTCCCCCAGGTCGATCCGGGGGTGCATGTCCCCGGAGGAGCAAATCGTGATGCCCACGATCTGGAAGAACAATACCCACAGCACCAGAAGGAATATGGCGAGCCGCAGCAGAAAATACTGGTAGGACTTCACCGACCGCTCGCTGCGGCGGATCTTCTTGCGCAGCTTCTGCTGTTCCTCGGGCGTCAGATGCTTTTCTTCCTTCTTGTCCGCCTGGACGGCTTCCACAGGTCGATCGTTCGTTTCCATGCTGAACCTCTTCGCTATTGATCGTTCTCTTTCGGAAGGGCATGCTCCATCACATGCCAATACAGTATGAAGTATAGCATTATTCGGCTGAGATTTCAAGCCTTTTTGGGGGATCGATGCCCCCCGTGCGTAACGGGGGGAATGAAAGGGGGGATCGCCAAAAACGGCCTGCACTCGGTTGACATCAGGGCGGGAAAATGGTATATATAAAATGAATTGGAATGGTCATTTGGCCATTTGCAAGTTGCTCCAGAACTATTATGAAAAGGAAAGAGGTTTGTGAAATGAAGAAGCTGGATTTGACCCGCTACGGCATCACCGGCACCAAGGAGATC
>CACXNN010000099.1 GCA_902768995.1 uncultured Eubacteriales bacterium
CGCCATCCTCAACAAGCTGGTGGACGGGGGCAGCTCCGTCATCGTCATCGAGCACAACCTGAACGTGATCAAGACCGCGGACTACATCATCGATCTCGGTCCCGAGGGCGGCGACGAGGGCGGCACCGTGGTGGCCGCGGGCACGCCGGAGCAGGTAGCCCGGTGCGAGCAGAGCTACACGGGACAATATTTGAAAGGAATTATTTAAAGCTTTCTTCCCTTTTCTTGAAAGAAAAGGGAAGACCAAAAGAACCTTAAGAAACAGTATTGCTTATCTGCGAAGACTGTATTATTCTCTTAAGCTTTTCTTTTTCCGCCGCTTTTTCTTTTCACCGAAAAGAAAAAGCGGCAAACAAAAAAAGGAGCCCTTCCATTGAAATTGCTGCGTATCCTATGCCTGATCGTCGGGGCGTTTCTCGTGCTGGACACCCTGATCGTCTGCTTCCTCAGTAACTACAACCTGGGCGTGATCCTGCCCGCCATCCTGGGCCTGCCGTTGCTGCTCCTGGGCCTCTTCTGGCCCCATATGGACGCCGGGTTCTGGCTGTTCCTCCGCCGGTTCATCCTGGTCTGCTACGGCCTTGGGTGCCTGTTTTTGCTGTTCCTGGGCTCCCTCATGCTCCGGGCCATGGACCGGGGCGAGCACGGGGACTATGACGCCCTGATCGTTCTCGGCGCGGCGGTCCACGGGGAGAAGGTCACCTGGGTTTTGAGCAACCGGCTGGACACGGCCTACGACTACGCCGTCGAACACCCCAAGACCCTCCTGGTGGTCTCCGGCGGCCAGGGGGACGGGGAGAGCGTCACCGAGGCCTCCGCCATGGCCGGGTATCTCATCCGCCGGGGCATTGCCCCTGACCGCATCCTCCAGGAGGATAGGGCCACCAGCACCGCGGAGAACTTCGCCTTCAGTAAAAGGATCATCGACGAACGCCTGGGCCAGGACGCCTCCATCGGCTTCGTCACCACCCGCTTCCACGTGTACCGGGCCGGCCGGGTGGCCCAGAAGGCGGGCATCGCTGCAAGGGGTCTGGGCGCGCCGGACGTGTGGTACCTGGCCATCAACAACTTCCTCCGGGAGTGCGTGGGCATCTGCTGGTATACGGTGAAAGGGTGGATATAAAATCTTGACAATCCCACCCCAAAATGATACTTTTAGGAGTGGAAAAACCGAATAGGCTTCGGAAGATCGGCCCGGGAGAGACTGCCGTTTGGCGGCGCCGAAGGGGACACGCAAAAACTCTCAGGCAAAAGGATCGGACCGGGACGAAGCTCCGGAAAGTGGGGGGAAAGGCCCTCACGCCGAAGGTGCAACCGGGCGGGGAAAGGCCCCGATTCCGGGAATCTCTCAGGCAAAGAACGGAGGCGCAAACACTCCTTGGAGTGCTATGCGCCTTTTTGTATCCCCGCGCAAGGAGCGCACGAAATATACACAAATAATCAACAGGAGGATTTTCATGAGCGAGCTCAAACGGACCCAACTCTACGACGCCCACGTGAAGGCGGGCGCCACCATGGTGGACTTCGGCGGCTGGGAGATGCCCATCCAGTACCCCGAGGGCATCGTCGCCGAGCACCTGTTCACCCGGCACAGCTGCAGCCTCTTCGACGTGAGCCATATGGGCCGGCTGCGGGTGGAGGGCCCCGACGCGGTGGCCTTCCTGCAGCACGTGCTGACCAGCAACGTGCTGGCGCTGGACCTGGACAAGGCCCAGTACTGCATCATCCCGGCCGAGGACGGCAGCGCCGTGGACGACGCATACCTGTATCGGTTCTTCGAGGACTGGTATCTGCTGGTGGTCAACGCCGCCAACACGGACAAGGACCTCGATCACCTGCTGCCCATCGCCAAGAACTTCGACGTGAAGATCACCAACATCACCCCGGACTACGCCTCCATCGCCGTCCAGGGCCCCAAGAGCCGTGACCTGCTCATGACCCTCTCCGGCGGCGCCGCCGTCACCGAGCCCATGAAGAACGCCCTGGGCGTGCTGCCTCTCGAAGGCCACGAAGCCTGGGTGGCCAAGACCGGCTACACCGGCGAGCCTCTGGGCTACGAGGTGTTCGTAAAGACTGAGGACGCCCACTGGCTGTGGGACCGGCTGTTGGAGCTGGGCGCCAAGCCCGCGGGCCTGGGCGCTCGCGACACCCTGCGCCTCGAAGCTGGCATGCCCCTCTACGGCCACGAGATGGGTCTCGACGCCGAGGGCAAGCCCATGCCCATCTTCGCCGTGTCCCTGGCCCGTTTCGCCGTCTCCTTCTCCGAGAAGAAGGGCGACTACGTGGGCCGCAAGCCCCTGGAAGCGCAGGCCGCAGCCAACAAGCGCATCCTGAACCGGGACTTCGCCCCCGAGGCTCTTAATGCCCTGCCCCGCCGCATCCGGCCCATCACCCTCCTCGATCGCGGCGTCATCCGCGCCGGCATGCCCGTCTACAAGGGCGAGAAGCTGGTGGGCTTCGTGACCTCCGGCACCATGGTCCCCTACTACCAGGCCGAGGGCGAGGGCCTCTTCACCGCTATCCTCGATACCACCGCCAAGCGGTCCATCGGCATGGCCTACATCGACAGCGACATCCTGGACTTCGAGGAAGTGACCGTGGACGTCCGGGGCAAGAAGCTTCGGGCCGGCATCCCCCCCTACCATATGCGGGTGGACGCGCCCCCCTTCGCCCGGCCCATCCTGTACGACAAGCTCCTGGTGGAGGAGAACGCCAAGTCCACCGGAGACAACACCCAGAAGGCCATCGACCTGCTCTATGCGGCCATCGCCAACCACGAGTGGCGGCAGAACTGCTGCATCAACCTGATCCCCTCCGAGAACACCCCCAGCAAGGCCGTCCAGCTCCTCTCCGCCAGCGACCCGTCCTTCCGGTACGCCGAGCATAAGAAGATCAAGTCCTTCTACGACGCGGACGTGTTCTACTATCAGGGCACCAAGTTCATCGACCGGGTGGAGCAGCTCCTGGTCCAGGAGATGCGCCGGTACTTCGGCTGCACCGAGGTGGAGACCCGGGTGGTCTCCGGCCAGATGTCCAACATGGCCGTCTTCTCCGCCCTCATGGACTGGAAGAATAGGCTCGATCGGAAGCACACCCCCCAGCGCCTCGGCTACGTCCTCAACAACCACATCATCAAGGGCGGCCACCTGTCCGCCCAGCCCATGGGCGCCCTCCACGACTACATCGCCGTGGACCCGGTCACCGAGCGCAGCGCCGTGGTGAACTTCCCCGTCTGCAAGGACAACATCTTCAAGATCGACGTGGAGGAGACCAAGAAGGTCATCGCCGAGTATAAGCCCGAGCTCATCATCTTCGGCAAGAGCATGGTCCTCCACAAGGAGCCCGTGGCCGCCATCCGCAAGTTCGTGGACGAGCAGGGCATCCCCACCACCATCATGTACGACATGGCCCACGTGCTGGGCCTCATCGGCGACCACTTCCAGAAGCCCTTCGAGGAGGGCGCGGAGATCGTCACCGGCTCCACCCACAAGACCTTCTTCGGGCCCCAGCGCGGCGTCATCGGCACCAACTGGACCAAGGAAGATCTTAAGTACGGCCTCTGGAACACCATCGAGACCCGGGCCTTCCCCGGCAGCGTCTCCAACCACCATTTGGGCACCCAGCTGGGCTTCCTCATGGCGGCCTACGAGATGAACCAGTACAAGGACGCCTACCAGGCGGCCATCATCCACAACGCCAAGCACTTCGCCAAGGCCCTGAAAGCCCAGGGTCTGGACGTGAAGGGCGACCCCGCCATCGACTACACGGAGACCCACCAGGTCATCGTGGGCGTGGGCTACGGCGAGGGCCCCGAGATCGCGGAGCGCCTGGAGAGGAACAACATCATCGTCAACTACCAGGCCACCCCGGACGAGGAGGGCTTCACCGCCTCCGGCGCCCTGCGCATGGGCATGAGCGAGATGACCCGCTTCGGCTTCGGCGACGCGGAGTTCGACAAGCTGGCCGAGCTCATGGCGGACTGCATCCTCCGCAACAAGGACATCCGCCAGGAGGTCATGGCGCTCAGGAGCGAGCACCTGACCATGCAGTACTGCTTTACCGACGCCGAGTTCGAGAAGGCGCTGGGCAAACTTTCCACCCTCATCGAGAAATAAAAAATCTATTTAGGAGGATAATACCATGACTTTCAATCCCGATCTCAAGTACTCCAAGTCCCATGAGTGGGTCCGCATGGACGGCGACGTGGCCGTCATCGGCATCTCCGACTTTGCCCAGGACGCCCTGGGCGACCTGGTGTTCGTGAACCTGCCCCAGGTGGGCGACGACGTGACCGCGGGCGAAGCCTTCGGCGACGTGGAGTCCGTGAAGGCCGTGTCCGACCTTATGAGCCCCGTGACCGGCACCGTCTGTGAGATCAACGAGGAGCTCCTGGACGCCCCCGAAAACCTGAACAACGACCCCTACGGCGCCTGGATCATCAAGGTGGACAACATCACCGACACCGAGGAGCTCCTGGACGCCGCCGCCTACGAGGCCCACTGCGCCACGGAGGCATAAGGGATGGGCAGCTACGTTCCTTCCACCCAGGAACAGCGGCAGGAGATGTTGCAAGCCATCGGGCTCAAGGCGTTCAAGGACCTGTATAAGGACGTGCCTGAGAGCATGTACCTGGACAGGCCCCTGGACCTGCCCGAGGGCCAGAGCGAGCTGGAGGTGAGCCGGGCTCTCAACGCCATGGCCCGCAAGAACAAGGTCTACGACGCCATCCTGCGGGGCGCCGGGGCCTACGACCACTACATCCCCAGCATCGTCAAGTACATCCCCGCCAAGGAGGAGTTCCTGACCGCCTACACGCCCTACCAGGCCGAGATGAGCCAGGGCGTGCTCACGGGCATGGACGTAAGTAACGCCTCCGTCTACGACGGGGCCACCGCCGCCGCCGAGGCCTGCGCCATGGCCCGGGATAGGAAGCGCCGCCTGACCCTGATCTCCGGCGCCGCCCATCCGGACGTGATCAATACCGTCCGCACCTATTGCTACGGCACCAACGATGAAATCCGGGTCATTCCTGTGAAGGATGGTAAAACGGATATCGAGGCCCTGAAGGCCATGCTGACAGCGGAGGTCTCCGCCGTCTACGTACAGCAGCCCAACTTCTACGGCCTCTTCGAGGACGCGGAGGCCATGGCCGCCCCCGTCCACGAGGCGGGCGCCCTCTACATCCTGGGCGTGAACCCCATCGCTCTCGGGATCATGAAGACCCCCCGGGACATGGGCGCG
>CACXNN010000100.1 GCA_902768995.1 uncultured Eubacteriales bacterium
GGGTCCGTGGGGTCCCAGCCCAGGGTGTGATCCGCGTTCATGTAGGGTTCCTCGTAGATGAGGGGCGGGGCGGCCGGGGCGGCGGGGCCGGCCAGGTCCACCACCATGACCCGGGTGCCCCGGGGGCAGTTCTTGTAGATCCAGTAGGCGTCCCCCACCAGCAGCCGCACGCAGCCGTGGGAGGCGGGGCTGCCCAGCTTCTCGTACTCGTCGATCAGCATCTGCTTCTTGCCGTACTTGTGGAACTTGCGATAGTCCCCGCCGATGGGCACGGTGTGGAACAGGTAGTGGCCCCGGAACCGGCAGGCGTACTGGGCGTAGACCATGATGCCGTCCATGACCGTCATGGCCTTGTAGGCGTACTTGCTGTAGATGTAGTGGGACCCGGGCGGGGTCTGGTGCACGGTGTCCGCGCAGGAGCAGATCATGATCCGCTCCACCTCCCACTCTCCGTCCATGGCCAGGAAGCAGACCACGCTCTGGCTACCCTGGAAGACCGTGAGCCACCGCTCCCCGTCCTTCCGGGGCGGGGTCTCGGGGGCGTAGGGGGAGACGAGGAAGTCCTCGAAGGGCTGCAGCGCCGCGCCGTAGCTGGGCTCCCCCGCTGCGTCCGCCCGATAGAAGCCCAACGACCCCTGGCCGAAGCTGCCGAACCGATAGCGCTGGCCCGTGATCTTGTCCAGATACCGGCCGTCCTCCTCCGGGACCAGGGACTTGCGCAGCTGCAAAAAGGGCGCGGGGCTGGTCGGGCAGAAGGTGGGGACCGGGGTGGGCGTGGGCTCCGCCGTAGGGCTCGGGGTGGACGCGGCCGTAGGCGCCGCCGTGGGCGCCGGGGTCGCCGTAGGCTGAGGCGTAGGCAGGGGCGTGGGCTCCGCCGTGGGCTCTGGCGTGGCCGGAGCCGCCGCTTCCCGGGCAGGGGTCGGCGCCGACTCCTGTCGGATGTGTCCGCAGACCAGGCACAGCAGGAGCAGCAGCAGCCACAATAGAGTTTTACGCAGATGGGTCATAGAGCAGCGTCAGAACAAAAAGCGCTTGCTTACGATAAGCAAGCAAGCGCTTCCGTTGTCAAAGGGTTTTACTCTGCCTTGGGGGCTCCCACGGGGCAGACATTGGCGCAGTTGCCGCACTCGATGCAGGCGTCGGCGTCGATGACGAAGATGCCGTCACCCTCGGTGATGGCTTCCACGGGGCACTCACTGATGCTGATTACCTCCTTACAGATTTCAATTCATTATAACATACGCCGCATAAAATGCAAGAATCAGTTTGGGGCGAAAGTGTAAAGAAGTCGAAGAAGGGGCAAAGGGGTCTACCTTTGGCGGGCCTCTTTTTTTCGACAGCGGATGGATGGCAGGATAGGGGAAAAAGGGGGTGAAAAGGGTGGGCCTCAATACGTTTCCCCTGGAGAAGGCCGCGCCGCCCAAGCGGGATCTGGCGCGGAGCCTGTTTTTGCTGCCCGTGGACAGCATCCGCCCCAACCCGGACCAGCCTCGGCGGACCTTCCGCCGGGAGGAGCTCCAGGAGCTGACCTTGAGCATCGCCCAGGTGGGGCTCATCCAGCCTTTGACCGTGCGCCAGGCCCCGGGCGGGTACGAGCTCATCTCCGGGGAGCGGCGCTTGCGGGCCTGCCAGCTGCTGGGCCTTAGGGAGGTGCCCTGCATCGTGGAGCAGGCGGATGCGGAGAAAAGCGCCCTCATGGCCCTCGTCGAGAACGTGCAGCGGGCGGACCTCAGCTTCTGGGAGGAGGCGGAGGGGTATCGGCGGCTGCTGAACGTCTACGGCCTCAGCCGGGAGGAGCTGTGCCGCCGGATCGGCAAGAGCCCCGCGTTCCTGTCCAATAAGCTCCGGCTGCTGAAGCTCTCGCCCCAGGTCCGGGCGGCGGCGGAGCAGGGGGGCTTGAGCGAGCGCCACGCCCGGTGCCTGCTGGCCCTTGAAGGGGAGGCGGACCAGCTCAAGCTCATAGAGCGCATCGCCGGCGAGGGCTGGAGCGTGCGCCAGGCGGAGGCCTTCGTGGCCCGGGCCGCCCCCCGGCCCAAGCCTCTGCGGGTGCTGCGGCTCACCAAGGACTGCCGCCTGTTCCTCAACGGGCTCACCACCCTCCTCGATCAGCTCCGTCAGGCGGGCATGGGGGCCGAGATGGAGACCCAAAAGCACCCGGACGGCCTCGATGTGACCATCCGGGTGCGGTACGGCAGAGAATGATTCTTGATAACCCCCTCACATGCCCTGGACCTTCTCATTGAGCTTCTTGACCCGGCGCTTCAGGGCCAGGTATTGGACGAGCCAGATGAGGGCGAAGATCAGGGTGAACGCGGCGAAGTAGAGCAGAAAGCCCTTCACGCTGTGCTCCATCCAGCCGGTCACGTAGGCGATGGGCAGCATGGCCCCGGTGAGGAGCAGGAAGTTGACCACGGTGCGCTTGAGCAGGCTCCAGTCCGCCGTCCACACCAGGGACGAGGCGGCGCTGGCGGCGCCCAGGATACCGCAGAGCAGGGTCTGCAGCGCTACGGCGGAAAGCTCGGAGCCCACGGCGGTCACGAAGCTGGGCACGCAGGCCTCGAAGGTGCCCCGGCCCAGTAGGGCGGAGACCAGCAACGAGATGCACTGGCCGATGGCGATGCCCATGGGGAAGCCCATGAGGGCCCGGGAGAGGATGGCTTTTTTCATGGTTGTTTACCTCCTTTACAGTCCTAAAAGGGTCTTGATCTTGGCGACGTAGCGGCGGGAGGCGTAGGTCACGGTGCCGTCCGTCAGTCGCACCAGGACCGTGCCCGCCAGGTTCAAATCGAAGGCTTTCACCTTCTTCAAGTGGATGATCTCCGACTGGGAGACCCGGACGAAGGCGCGGGGGTCCAGCCGCTGCTCCCACTCGTAGAGGGGGCCTTTCAGGGCGTAGGTGCCCTGCTCCGTGTGGGCCATGGTGCGCCCGTTCTCCACATAGACCCGCAGCAGCGCTTCCGGGGCCAGCACCGTGGCCGTGCCCTCCGAGAAGCCCACCAGGGGCTTGTCCTGTCCGGTCTCCAGCCGGGCGAGCAGGGCGCTGACCTCGTCGGTCATGCGGTCGGTGTGGATCACCACCCGGGGCTCCCGGCAGCCGGGCTCGATCTGTACTTCGATCTTCATGGCGTCGACCTCCTTTCGATGGCCTCAGCATAGCGGGAAATGAACCGTTTGTCCACTGATTTTCGGTATGCGGTCGTTTTTTGGGGGTATGCGGTCGGCGGGGAATATATTTGTTGTTTCTTTGGCGGCCCCGTGGTATCATAGGAGGGTGAACGAATCCGAATTCTACAAGGCGACCCAGAGCCGCGCCCTGAAGGGGCCATATCTCCTCCACGGCGAGGAGGAGCTGACCAAGGCGGACGCCGTGGGCCGGGTGAAGAAGCTGTTGGACCCGGGGGTGCTGGATCTGAACTTTCAGAGCCTCCGGAACCCCGACGCGCCCGCGCTCCTTTCCGCCGCGGACCAGCTGCCCTTCTTCGACGAGCTTCGGCTCATCCTGGTGGAGAGCTGGGACGACGCCCTGATCGACGCCCTGGAGGAGAAAAACCGGCTGCTCGCCATGGCGGACACGTCCGTGGTCCTGTTCGTGTACCGGGGGGAGTGCCGCAAGACCAACAAGCTGTTCAAGGCCCTGGCCCCGGAGAACCGGGTGGTGGTCTTCGAGAAGCTGACCATGGATCGGGCCGTGAACATGCTCATCCGGGAGTCGGCCCTGCGGAACGTGGGCCTCGATCGAGCCACCGCCCAGGCGCTGATCGACCGGGTGGGGTTCGACGCCTATCGGCTGAAGAACGAGTTTTCCAAGGCCGCCGGATACGTGGGCCCCGGCGGGACCGTGACCGTGGCCGTGCTGGGGGAGACGATCACCCCGTCCCCGGAGTACGACGCCTTCGAGATGCTGGACGCGCTGCTGGACGGGAAGCGGAAGAAGGGGTACGCCATGCTCCTCAATGCCCTGGACCGGGGGGAGAGCCCACTGAGCCTTGCCGGGTTCCTGGAGGGGCGGCTGAAGCTGATTTTGAGCGCCCGGGAGCATCTCGATCGGGGGTTGGACCCCCGTGCCGCCGCCCGGCAACTGCCTGGCAGCCCCTACGCCGCCCAGATCGCCGTGAAGAACGCCCAGAAGCGGACCACCGGGTCCCTGCGGCAGGCCGTGGCCGATTTCGCCGCCGTGGACGGGAACATCAAGCAGGGGATCTATCGGGACCGGGACGCGCTGCTCCTGGCCGTTATGAATACCTTTGAAAAGAAAGAGGAGGTCAGAACATGAAATTTGCCATCATCGGCTGCAACTCCGAGGACGCCATCACCTTCCCCCACCACACCGAGGTGGTCACCACCCCCTACGGCAACGCCCGGGTCATCCACGCTACGCTGCCCAACGGCAAGGAGGTGGATCTCCTCACCCGGCACAGCATCTGCCTCCAGGAGGACGCCTACGAGACCAATTTCCGGGCCAACATCTTCGCCCTGTACCTGTGCGGCGTGACCCATATCGTCAGCATCTCCGTCATGGGCACCTGCGACTATTCCTTCCGGCTGGGCAGCTTCTGCCTGGTGTCCGATTTCATCGACTTCACGAAGCTCAGGGAGAGCTCCTTCCGCATGGAGCACCGGCTGGTCCGGCACGCGGGCATGGACGACGTGTTCGATGGGCGCATGACCGGAGCCCTGGAGGAGGTCATCCTGGGGGAGAAGATCCCCTACGAGGGCCGGGTGAACTACGCCTGCGTGGACGGGCCCCGGCACGAGACCGCCGCCGAGGCGCGGATGATGCGGGCGCTGGACGCCCAGGTCATCGGCAGCACGCTGGTGCCTGAAGCGCCCCTGTGCCGGGAGGTGTGCATCAAGTACGCGTCCATCGGGATCATCGCCCGGTACGCCACGGGCATGGACCAGGACGTGACCGACGAGGACCTCTTGCGCATCTCCGCCCAGCACAAGGGCCGGGCCCTGGACGTGGCGCTGAAGATGATCGAGAAGTATTCGGAGTGATCCTTTCTCTGTTGCCGCTTTTTTCTCTTCGGTGAAGAGAAAAAAGCGGCGCAAAAAAGAGAAGCACAAGAAAGAAAAGAGGGCTGTGCACATAGCATAGTCCTCTTCTTAAGTTCTTTTGGCCGCACCTTTTCTTTTCGAAGAAAAGGTGCGATGCTTTAATTCTTTCCTCTATTTATAAAAGATATTCCAATACACCGGGCCCCACATGTTCAACAGCATGCACAGGAGGATCAGCGCCGCCTTCCAGCCCCGAAGGGGCCGGCGGGTCAGGCCCATGGCGGCCAGGATCCCCACGTAGGGGATGAAGTCCATGGCGTAGCGCATGCCGAACTGGGCGAACCCGTTCCCGTAGTTCATGAGGAAGGGCACCGCGCAGACCACCGCCGTCCCCAGCAGGAACCAGGTCAATTTATCCCGCCGATACGGGGCCCGGGCCGCGAAATACAGGGCCGGGGACAGGTGGGTCAGGGACACCCCCGCCAGCGTGGGGATCACGTAGGGGTACTCCCGGGTGAACTCCGGCCCCAGCAGGAAGATGGAATAGAGGTTGTATCGCACGTGCTTTACTTGCAGCGGTCCGCCCACCTCTTTCTCCGCCGCCTTCAAAAACGCCAGCTGCTCCCCCTTGGGCAGAGTCTGCATCTGGTTGTACCGGTCCCGGTACAGGTCCTTCAGGTGAGTCAGGTTGTAGCCCTTGTCCATGATGGTGCCGAAGCGCGCGTAGTTGTAGAGCATGTACAGGCCCCCGGGGATGGCCGCCCCCAGGCAGAAGAACAGGAGGGACCTGATTCGTTTTTCCCGCGGATACCGGGTCAGGACGTACCCCCCATAGAACAGGGCCCCCAGCAGGTTCGGCATCCGGCAGGTGACCGCGCAGGCGTAGAACACGCCGGCGAGGAACAGGTGGATGCCCACCAGCAGGAAGAACCAGCTGGACACGTGCCCCAGGAACCAGCCGTGGCCCAGGGCCGCCAGGAAGCAGTGGACCGTGCCGAAGGTCAGGAGCGCCGCGCACCAGATCCGCTCCCGCCGGTCCCGGCCGATGCCCATGCGGGTGAAGACCAGGTAGGCGAGGGACGTGTTGGCCGCGCCCAGGCCCAGGGATAGCCAGGCGATGTTGAACCCGTTCACACCGAACAGGGCCACGAAGGGCAGGCACAGGAGGGCCGGGCCCGGGGCAAAGTGCATGTACACGTGGCCGCCGAACTCCACGGACTCGAGATACGCGGGCATGCCGTCCACGTACAGGCGGCCGTGGAGCAGCGCGTCGGCAAGATAGCTGTAATTGTTGTAGAAGACGAAGCTGTGATCGTTCAGCAGGAACAGGACCAGGAAGCTGGCGAAAAACAGCGCCAGGCAGGTCGGGCCCTCCCGGGGCGCCGCCTCCAGCGCTTCCAACTCCCAAACCTCCCTTTCCACCAGCTGCCGGTACCGGCAGTAGACCCGATCCAGGCAGAACAGGGCCAGCAGGAACAGGACCAGGGCGCCCATGGTGCCGAAATATCCATAGTTAGGTGCCATTTTGCCGCTCCTTTCCCCTCGTCCTGCAGGATCTCCTGCTTGTGTCATTGTACCCCAAGGCGCGCCCCCTGTCAACGCGTGGGACCGGCCCCCTGCCAAAAACGCCCATCTGTCGTGATTTCGCTTTTGCTCCCCCTGGGGGCCATTTATCCACACCCGGGCCTGGAAAATTATCCACATTGTCCACACCCTTATCCACCACGGCCGGAAATTTCAGCGTTTTTGGCTGTGGATAAGGCCGTGGAAAGGGCGTGCGAAAGGCTGCCGCCGGTCCTATGGGCTCGGGACCGGTGCGGCAGCCTTCCGCGGATCATGAGGTCGGGGCACATTGCAGGACAGAGGGGGCCGTCCTGCAAGATTGAGAATGATCTTTTTTCTGTGCCGCTTTTTCTCTTTAGACAAAGAGAAAAAGCGGCGGAAAAAGAGAAACTCAACTGGGGTAATGGCAATAGCGGACGAATCGCTTACATTAGGTAAAGTTCTTTGGGCCTGCACCCTTTCTTTCAAGAAAGGGTGCGAGCTTCCAATGGATTCCTATATTTATCCGGCTTTCTTGCCCTGCTCCTCCATCAACAGCTTGTCAGCCACAAGCGCTATAAATTCGCCATTGGTGGGTTTGTCGTTCTTGCCGTAGATGTTGTAGCCGAAGAGGGCGTTCAAATTCTCGATCTTGCCCCGGGTCCAGGCCACCTCGATGGCGTGGCGGATGGCCCGCTCCACCTTGCTGGGGGAGGTGTCGAACCGCTTGGCGATGCCTGGGTACAGCTCCTTGGTGATCCGGTTGATGAGATCCGGGTCGTTATACACCAGGCGGATCCCCTCCCGAAGGTAGTGGTAGCCCTTGATATGGGCCGGGATCCCCGCCACCAGGAAGATGGCCGTCACCTTCTCCTCGAAGGACCGGTGGGTGGGGGCGTAGGGCATGACGCCCCCTTTCACCGGCTCTCCTTCCAGCGTCTCCAGCAAGCGTTTTGACCAGCAAGCGTTTTGAAATGGTGTCCGGGTCCACGGGCTTCACCATATAGTATCGGGCGCCCAGGGCACAGCAGCGGCGGACCATGGCCTCGTTCTTCAACGCGGAGATCACCACCACCGCCGGCGCCGGGTCCAGGGGCAGCACCGACAGCTGCTCCAAGACCGCCAGCCCGTCCGCGTTGGGCATGATGAGGTCCAGCGTCATCACGTCGTAGGTCTTCTCCCGAAGCTTCTTCAGGGCCTCCCGGCCGTCCTGGGCCGTGTCCACCTCCGAAAACCGGTCCTGACTCAGCAAATACCCCTTCACGCTCTCCGTGAACTGGGTGTTGTCGTCGATCAAAAGTGCTTTGTACTTTGCCATGTTCCTTCCTCCTTCGCTGTGCTTCGATTGTACCATCCCCCTCCCCAAAGGGTTAGAGTGCAAATTCAGCGACCCCTGGCGATGGGTAGCGAATAAAGGAAGCAGTTGAAAGCACGTTTTCTTTGCGCCTTTTTCTTTTCGGTGAAAAGGAAAAAGTCGCCCAATAAGAAAAGCATAAGGGGGTATATATATGGATATGCAAGCTTTCCGCCGAAACCAATCATTCCCGCAATGAGTTGATCAACCTCATTTTGGCCCACGGGGTGGAAAATATAGAGATACAATGATCATATAAAAAACAGTAGCGTCCTTTCGCCGATATTGGCAAAAGGGCGCTTTTTTACGGGCGCGCGGAGAATCTTATCCCCGGTCCTTTCCGGCCACGAACCGCTCCATCCGTTCCAGGGACTCCGGGCTGATGCCGTGCTCCATCTCGCTGGCGTCCCGCTCGGCCACCAGAGGGTCCACGCCCATGGAGAGCAGGCAGGATTTCAAGGCGCGGTGCCTTTGGAGGGCCTGCTCCGCCGTCGCCCGCCCCCGGTCCGTCAGGCGGATCCGCTTGTCCCCCTCCATGGACAGATACCCGCCCTCCCGCAGATGCTTCATGGCCTTGCTCACGCTGGGCTTGGTCACGTGCAGCGTCCTGGCCACGTCCAGGGAGCGCACGGCCCCGTTCTGCTGCTCCAGGAGCAGGATGGTTTTCAAATACTCCTTGCCGGCTCTATGCAGTTCCATGGACAGGCCCTCCTATCGGCGCATCGTGCGGCGCCTTTGGTTAGATATATCTAACTACAAGTATACATCTTTTCCCGGGATTGTCAACGGCCTCCTGCCTCACCCGGGGCGGGGAAAAGTTCGGGGCAAAAAAACGCCATACGGGTATTTGCAAACCGGGAAAGCTGTGCTATACTACGTAGTTAGAGGTCGCTAACTTTAACGAAAGGCAAGGAGGACTGCTCATGCGGTATATAGGGATGCCCGCGGGGATGTGGGCCCTGTTCGCCGGGAGCTTCCGGCGGCAGCTGACGGAGGTGCTATGCTACGACCGGGCCGCGGCGGCCGGGATCACGAAAAACGCCCACCGGCGATACCGGGCACTGATCCACCGGCTGCCCGCCTTCGAGAAGGGGGACCGGTTTGAGATGAACATCGTGAGCTGCGCCATGCTGAGCGCCTTCGTGCTGAGCCTGCCGAAGCGGCCCACCGTGGACGAGCTGACGCCCTATTACGCCGCCGCCATGATGATCGGGCCCATGCGCTGGTTCTGCCGCCTGAGCGGCAAGCGAAAGTTCAGCCCCAGGGACCTGGCGGCCATGGAGGCCACGGCCGCCTTGAACGCCGCGGACCGGAACCCCTACTCCTGGAACATGGTCCTGCTGCCCTACCCGGACGGCAGCGGCTACGAGGCCCGGTTTAGCCGCTGCGGCATCTGCACGTTGATGCACGAACTGGGGCTCTTCGACCTGGTCCCCGCCATGTGCCGATTGGACTACGCCATGAGCGAGGCCGGCGGCCACGATTTCGTGCGGACGTACACCCTGGCCTCCGGCGGGCCCTATTGCGACTGCGGCTACAAGAGGAAAGAGAGGAACGAAAGATGATCAAAACCACGTTGAAGATCAACGGCATGATGTGCGGCATGTGTGAGGCCCACGTAGCGGAGGCTATCCGCCGGGCGGTCCCCGCCGCCAAGAAGGTCTCCGCCTCCCGGAGCAAGGGGGAGGCCACCTTCCTGACGGAGGACGCGGTGGACGAAGGGGCCCTGAAGGCGGCCATCGACGCCACGGGGTACACCTGCCTGGGGGTTTCCTCCGCGCCCTGTGAGAAGAAGGGCTGGTTCGGGTGGAGATAAGGACGGTCCTGTGGGGGCTGCTGATCCCCTTCCTGGGCACGGCGGCGGGCGCCGGATGCGTGTTCTTCCTGCAGAAGGACCTGAAGGTCAGCGTCCAGCGGGCCCTCACCGGCTTTGCGGCGGGAGTCATGGTGGCGGCGTCCATCTGGAGCCTCATCGTCCCGGCCATCGATCAAAACACGGCCATGGGCCGCTGGGCCTTTTTACCCGCCTTCGTGGGCTTCTGGCTGGGCATCGGGTTTTTGCTGCTCCTCGACCATGTGATCCCCCACCTCCATCGGCGGATCGACCAGGCGGAGGGCCCCCAGAGCCATCTGGCCCGCACCACCATGATGGTCCTGGCCGTGACCCTCCACAACATCCCCGAGGGCATGGCGGTGGGCGTGGTCTACGCGGGGCTTCGCACGGGGTCCGCCAACATCACGGCGGGGGCAGCCCTGGCCCTGGCATTAGGCATCGCCATCCAGAACTTCCCGGAGGGGGCCATCATCTCCATGCCCCTCTACGCGGAGGGCAAGAGCAAGCCCAAGGCCTTCTGGCTGGGCGTCCTCTCCGGGGCGGTGGAGCCCCTCTTCGGCGGGCTCACCGTCATCGTGGCGGGGCTGGTGGTGCCGGCCATGCCCTATCTGCTGTCCTTCGCCGCGGGAGCCATGCTCTACGTGGTGGTGGAGGAGCTGATCCCCGAGATGTCGGCGGGGGAACATTCCAACATCGGCGTCCTGTTCTTCGCCGTGGGCTTCAGCCTCATGATGGCCCTGGACGTGGCGCTGGGCTAAGGCGGCAAGGGGAACAGAGGGCGGCCTGGCGCTGGGGCCGCCGCCGCAGAACGATTTGACAGGGGCCGAAGCCTCAAGTATACTTTTGGCGAGGATAGAAAACGGGAGGACGGAGTATGCGCATCCTTGTGTACGGCGCCGGCGTCATCGGCGCCAATCTGGCGGCGGATTTGTTCGCGTCCGGACGGGACGTGACCCTTTTAGCCAGGGGCCCCTGGGCGGACACCCTGGAACGGAAGGGCCTGACCGTGAAGTCGGCCTTCTTCCCGGGCAAGCGGACCTATCCCATCCCCGTCGTCCGGGAGCTGAAACACGACGACGAATACGACGTGATCTTCGTGGTCCTGCGCTTTTCCCAGCTGGAGAGCGTGCTGCCCATCCTGGAAAGCAACGTGTCGAAGAACGTCGCCTTCATCGGCAACGACCTCTGCCCCTCGGCCTGCCGGGCGAAGCTGCCGGACAAGAACGTCCTGTTCGGGTTCTACATGGCGGCGGGCCATCGGGAGCCGGATAGGGTCGTGTCCTTCTCCCTGAAGAAGATCACCATCGGCCAGCTGCGGGAGGATCCCGGCAACGAGGCCCTGATCCGCCGCATCTTCGACGGCACCAAGATCAACGCCGTCTATCAGCCCAACATGGAGGATTACCTCCTGTGCCACGCCGCCTTCGTCCTGCCGGTGGCCTTCGCCTGCTACCACGCGGACGGGGATCTCAAACGGATCCGCCGGGACAGGGCCTATCTGAATCGGATCATCGACGCCAACATCGAGGGCTATCAGGCCATCGAGGACGCCGGCCGCGAGATCCTGCCCGCCTCCGACAAGGACTATCACAGCGAGAAGTACCGGAAGCTATGCTACCGGGTCTATAGGATCATGTGCTCGACGCGCATCGGCAAAATCTGCGCCTCCGACCACGCCATGAACGCCGCGGAGGAGATGGCGGCGATGAACGAGGGGCTCAAGGGCTTCTTCGACGCGCACCGGGCCAGCTACCCCACCTATCGGCAGCTGGAAGCGGACGCCTGGAAGCATCTGGAAAGCAGGACGGACAGGGAGGAACGGAGGATATGAGCGGCATCGCATACGGCGTGGGCGTAGGCCCGGGGGACCCGGAGCTGATGACGGCGAAGGCCATCCGCCTCATCCGGGAGAACGACGTGATCGCCGTCCCGGGTCAGGATGCCAAGGCCTCCGTCGCCTACGGGATCGCCGCGTCCATGGTGCCGGAGCTGGCGCAAAAGGAGCTGGTGCCCGTCCCCATGCCCATGACGCGGGATAAAGAGCGCCTCCGAAAGGCCCATGTCGAGGGGGCC